>JANMSG010000973.1:0-10602 GCA_031389065.1 Acidobacteriota bacterium
GTTTTGAGCAAAAGAGGATGATTGTCGGTTTTCGTCGCGCGCAACTTGGCGGCGAATTTCGCGCCTTCCCAATAAGGCACTTGACTATCGTTCAAAGAAACCTGCACAAGCAGCGCCGGATAATTTTTCGCCGCGATGTTGTCATAAGGCGAATACTTGTACATATAGTCGAATTCCGCCTTTTTATTCGGATTCCCCCACTCCAGATATTCGCTCGTTGTCAGTGGCAGAGAGGCGTCGAGCATGGTGTTCATGACATCAACAAAAGGAACTTGGGCGACAGCTGCTTTAAACAAATCTGGGGCCATATTGACCACCGCCCCCATCAACAATCCGCCGGCGCTGCCCCCTTGAATCACCAAACGGTCTTTGGCTGTGTACTTTTGTTTGACCAGGAAATCAGCGCAGTCAATGAAATCATAAAATGTATTGAGCTTGTGCATCATACGCCCTTGTTCGCGCCAGTCTTCGCCGAGTTCGCCGCCGCCACGTATGTATGCCGTCGCGTAAATCGCTCCTCTATCCAACAGACTCAAGCGGTTTGAAGAAAATGTAGGCGAACCCGAAGCTCCGTAAGAGCCGTAGGCATAAAGCAACATAGGCGCTTTCCCATCGAGTTTTACATCTTTTCGACGGACGATGGAAACCGGAACCTTGGTGTTGTCACGCGCCACTGCCCATTTGCGCTCGGTGACGTATTGTTTGGCGTCATAACCGCCCAGCACTTCCTGTTGTTTGAGCAAGTTTCGTTTGCGCGTGTTCATATCGTAATCGAAAGTCGAAGGCGGCGTGACCATAGATTGATAACTGAAGCGCAAGATCGGCGTGTTGAATTCGGCATTGGTGCTGACGTAGAGCGTGTAATCAGATTCGGGCGTCGTGATGCGATGCGAATCTTTGGTTTTCATATGGATGATGCGAAGTTGATCCAAACCACCCTCTTTTTCCGAAACCACGCAGTAGTCAGCAAAGAAATTGACGCCATCAATCTTCACATTCGGATTGTGCGCGATAAAAGTCTGCCAGTTCTTTTCCTGCGGCGCGGCCACCGGCGCAGTGACGACGCGGAAATTCTTTGCGCCTTTTTTCGTGCGGATATAAAAGGTGTTGCCGTAGTGTTCAACCGAGTATTCGTGATCTTCTTGACGCGGCAAAATGATTTTGAATGCGCCGTTTGGTTGGTCTGCGCTCAAGTAGCGAAACTCGGCAGAGGTCCTCGCAGAAGAGTTCAAAAAAATCATCTTCTGATCATCGGAACGACCAGCGCCTATGTCGAAGAGTTCGTCTTTCTCTTCGTAAACCAACTCGTTTTTGTCTGAACCAACTACGTGTCGCCAGAATTTGTCATTGCGTTTAGAGACAGGGTCTTCTGAGACATAAAAGAGTGTTTTGTTATCGGCAGCCCAAACCACTGAAGTCGTACGCTCGATCTTTTCATTCGACAGTTGTCCGGTTTGCAGATTTTTCACATGAAGCGTGTATTGACGATACCCTGTGGTGTCGAGCGAGTAGGCCAGCCAGTTCGCATCATCACTGACGTTGAATGCACCTATGCCTGAATAACTATGCCCTTCGGCGAGTTTGTTCTGGTCGAGGAGGATTTCTTCTTTGGCTTCCAGTGACCCACGCTTGCGACAGAAATAGGGGTATTGTTTCCCTTCTTCGGTGCGCGTGTAGTAGAAATAATCCCCCTTTTTATAAGGCACACTCAAATCTGTTTGCTTGATGCGCGATAGCATCTCTTTATAAAGCGTCTCTTGTAGAGCTTCAGTTGGTTTCATCACAGCCGTCGTGTAGGCGTTTTCGGCTTCGAGGTATTTAACCACTTCGGGGTTCGATTTTTCGCGTAGCCAGAAATAGTTGTCAGTTAATTTATAACCATGAATCTCTGTGACTTTAGCCAAGGGTTTTGCCACGGGTGGTTTAACGGCATTGCCGTTTTGTGCAAAAGAGAAGGGCGCGAAGAGTGCAATCAGCACAGAGATTTGCAGTAGCAAAGTAGTGAATGTTTTTTTCATAGTTACCTCGCAAGTCCAGTAGAGTCTCGAATCGTTTTTCAGAGACAACCGACCTGAACATTGATCATTTCATTGTTTCGTGGTCTGGGTAAAAGTATTGTGATTCAACTTTACTTTTTATGCCAATGATTTTGCCAATGGTTCGGACAGTTTTTTTATCAGTTGCCACGTGCATAAGCTGGTGGAACGCTAAATCTTTATAGATCCGGCTTTAGCCAAATTTTAAAAGAACCATCTCGACGCAGCTTTAGCTAAAGCGATTTTGATTGGTTTTTTCTCTTGAGTTTGGCTAAAGCCTTGCCCTTATTGAATGACATGTCCACGAGCTAAAGCACGTGGCAATTTATATAATTATTTTCCAAAAAGAGTCCGAACGATTGTTTGAGTAACACAACCGGATTTAGCGAGTGAGAGGAATTAGTCGTATCGTTGCGCCATAGTTTTCATCGTCGGTTCCGGCAAATAGTTCAAGCTTTGCGCCTGCCTGGCGAATCGCCAGGCTTTCCACCTTTAATCCATCAAGGATTGCCAGTCTTTCGGGCGTGGCTTTCAATACCACTTTGCTGCGCTTTCCTGTATCAAGTTTTACTTGCCCTATGTGCCAGATGACACTGCGAAAGGGACCATTATCATCATCTGTATCGAAGGCTGTTGCGACAAAAAGACGACCTTGATGATCTGATTCGATGGCGCTGACAGGTCGCCAGTTTTTTCCCGTAAACCCGACAGGCGTAAAGCGAGTTCGTTGCACGCTGCCAAGCTGCAAGGGCGCAAGCTGTAATTCTGCCCATTGAATATCTGTGCTTGGGCGATGATCTGAGCGTTCTGCAAAGAGAAAAATGAGACGCTCACCGAAACGCGCTACGGTTGCGCCTTCGATGTTCTTTACTGCGGGTAGGTTGGTGACGGATAAAATCTTCAGGTGCTGGTTTTGTAATTGTGCCAGAAAAATACGTTTGCATTGTTGTCCGGCGAAGGATTTTTCGCCGCTTTCAATCAGTAAAAATTGCTGCGTAGATGGAATACGGGCGATGCTTTCCAGGTCGTTGCTGAGGCCTAGAGGGGTGGGCCAATCTACCTCAACAGGCTGCCAGAAAATTCCGTCCGCAGACTGTGGCAACCACACGAGACTCACTCGCGGGCGCTCTTTTTCATCAGGGTTCTTTGAATCGTGAACGGCAAGAAAACGCTCTCCATCCACCCAGGCAAAACCGCTTAAATCAGGCAATGTGCTGGCAATACGCTTCTCTTGCATCGCTATTACTCTACTGGAAACTACAAACAAAGTCGGGCAAATTAGCAAAAGGCTAAACGAAAGATGGAAGAAATATTTTCTCTGCATGTATGTTCATCTACTCTATGAGCAATTTTGAAATCCGGAATTTTTTGGTAACTACTTTGAGATCATAAAGGCGGAGGGTCATCAACCGCAAAGCACCGAACCGCCGTTGACGTTGAGAATTTCGCCGTTGATGTGCGAAGCGAACTGTTTTAATAAGAACAAAACAGATTTTAAGCAGTAGAGCTAGAGTCTTCTGTGATAATTGTTATATCTCTCCAATGCTTAGCTTCAACAAATCGTGATAAATGGTCTACATTTTCTGTTGCAATCATTGCGCTGATACTTAAAGCTTGCGCCGCTAAAAATACATCGCCATCTAAAGCTTTTAGGTCGGCAGTGGGCAGACCAATTCTTCTCGCTTCAGCCCATAATTCCGCAGCTTTTAACATAACGTCGGTGTTCAGAGGCAAATGGGTAAGTAAAGATTTCAACGCATCAAGCCGTCCAATTGATTTTTGCAATCCGGCTAACAAAAGACTACGCCGTACTTCATAATCAGCAATCTCAGGAATAATTACTTGAGCGCCCGCGTCCAGGATTTTCTGAAACCAAATAGCAATCTCAGGGCTTGGGCGAGGATGAGCAATTCTGCCTAGCGGGCTTGAATCTAAAATTATCGGCTTATTCATCAAATATAGCTCTGTTGGAGGTATGGTTTTCCTCGAGCAGGTTTTTTATTTTATGCCAGTTCTGTTCGTCGTAACCTGATTCGTCAGCCAACCACTCATCAATCAATCGAATGACAGTCTGAGCTTTAGTTTCTTGACTGCTTGATGATTCAGCAACGGGCTTTTCCGATTTATCTTTTATATTAATATTCAAACTTGCCATTGTTTTCGCTCCGATTGGAGTATAGCACAGGCTCTCTTTTATCAATCAAACTCAACCGCAAAGCACAGAACCGCCGTTGACGTTGAGGATTTCGCCGTTGATGTGCGAAGCCAGGTCTGAGGCGAGGAAAAGAATCGGTCCGGCGATCTCTTCGGCAGTTGCGACTCGTCCCAGCGGAATCAATTCGCGGATTTTGCGAATCGTCTTTTTATCATTCAAAGCCTCTCCTGCCATATCTGTCGCGACCCAACCGGGCGCTACACAATTGACCGTTATGCCTCGCGAACCCAATTCTGCCGCCAAAGATTTTGTTATCGCAATGATTGCGCCTTTCGTAGCGGCGTAATGCGAATGAAAAGCTTCGCCGCGCTGACCTGCCGTTGAAGAAATCAAAATCATGGTGCCGCGTTGCTGTTCGGTCATGACGCGCGTGGCGCACTGGCAACAGGCAAAGATGGATTTGAGGTTGATATCTATGGTTTCGCACCACTCCTGTTCCGTCATGGTTTCGATAGCAGCTTCTTTCCAGATCCCTGCGTTGGCTACAAGAATGTCAAGCTTGCCGAATCGCTTGAGGGTTTTCTCAAACATCTTTTCAACAAAAGCGGGTCGCGAAACATCCGCACGAACCAATAAAACTTCCGCGTCCAATGCTTCGCACCTTGCAGCAATGCGCTCGGCTGCCGCTTTGTCTTTTTGATAATTGATGACGATGCCGCGCGCGCCAGCTTTGGCGAAAAGGATTGCCGTAGCTGCGCCGATGCCGCGTGACGCGCCTGTGATGATTGCGACTTTGCCAGTTAGATTAATCATTCGATTTCATGGGTCAGCTTGGCTTCACTTCACTGAAATCAAGTGACGCTTTATTTCCCCTTGTCGTGGATGATGCTCGCAACAACCCTTCCTCTGTCCCTGAGATGATCACTATGAATGGTTTCCTCACAACTTCCTCTGTATATGCAAGTCCTCTCTTTTCTGGGTTCGCCCATCTCTCACTGGCATCAGAAAGTACGCTTAAAAATATACTAAAACCTTCTTCATCGTCAGGTAATACATCTTCTATCCCGGATACATAAATCAAATACCAGTCGGCAGGCATCCACTCCAGGTCGGTTATGCACTCATCCATTGCATCCCAATTCTCACCATAATAGTTGGGGAATTGGAGGGCGGCTGATACTTCGTTATGAAGCGATTCATAAGTTAAACATTTCCAACCACGGATAACTCTTACAGCCCCCCCGCCAGGTTGGCATTGTATGGAGTAGACAAGATTGTCTGCTTCGCTGTGCGGCATAGCGGTTATAGCTAACTCATTTATCAGTTCGTGAAATCTGTCTGACATTGCGACGACTCCCTTTAAGCGATCTAACTCAATATTAAACCAAATCTACAACAAACGGACGGATGTTTGAAGGTAAGCGTAACTGTAAGATAATTTTCTATTGAACAGCAATCAAGCAAGCAGTTGGTAGTGTCCTAATCTGATGGTGCTGTTTAATAGCCCGCGGAGCGGGCGTAAGCATAAAGCCACGGGTGTCAGCCCGTGGACAGATGCCCGACACAATAGCGAGCCCGCGAAGCGGGTGATAGAGGTGATTTATGCTATCTATCACCCGCTTCGCGGGCTCACAGGTGAGGAGGCTCACCATACCCAGCCCTTACAGGCTGGGCTTTATGCTTTCACCCGCTTCGCGCGCTTCTCACATAACACCATAACTTTAGGACACTACCGAATGGTGAGCCGTCTTTCCCAGGTCAACCAGATGGTCTTGCATTCTTTTTATTTTTTCGCGAACATATCCCCGCCTGAAAGACCTGTCTAACATTTCGCTTGCAGCAAAGTTGTTCCGAGCAAGTGGCGCATTTTGATGACGGATCGTTTGTCCAAACAATCAAACCGGTTATATAATCGCCGCGTTTCGCTGCAACATTACTGGTCTCTTTGATATTGAGTAGAGGAAGATAACATACTTTGAATAATCCGTTAAAAATCGGTGTTATCGTAGAGAAACGATACCTCAGTCAATCGCAGCCGTCGGGGATGTATGCGGCATTGCAGTCGCGCGGTCATGACCTGAGCCTGATTGATCCACAAGAACTTTTCCTTACACTGGGAGATAACCGATGGTTGGAGGGCTTTGATCTGATTGCCGGGCGCGGTAGAAGCGCCGCCTTGCTGTGCTCACTGGAATGGGCGGAAGTCGCTGGTCTGTTGACCATCAACCGGCAAGCGGCAATTTCATCCGTCTATAACAAAGCTCATATGTCTGTCTTGTTCGCTGCGGGAGGCGTGCCGACACCGCGCACCTTTTTTGGCAGTATCGCCTATCTGGCAAAGCACATCGCAAGCCAGTATTACCCAATTATTCTCAAGCCGATTTTCGGCGACAACTCGCAAGGACTGCTCGTCATCAACACGCCCGAAGAGATGACGGCCACCAATTGGCTGGAGCCTGTGGCTTTGGCTCAGCAGTATCTGCCCAACGATGGATATGACCTGAAACTTTATGGCATTGGTGAAGAGATATGGGCCATCAGAAAAGCCTCGCCCTTCAATCAACTGAAAGTGGCTGGCACGGCACGCGAAGCAGAATTAGTTCCCCTGACGCCTGCCTATGAAGAGTTGGGTCGTCGCTGCGGCAAAATTTTCGGGCTGGAGCTTTACGGCGTCGACTGCATGGAGACAGATGAAGGAACGCTGGTAATTGAGATTAATGATTTTCCGAATTATACAGGCG
Source organism: Acidobacteriota bacterium (assembly GCA_031389065.1). Classification (GTDB taxonomy): domain Bacteria; phylum Acidobacteriota; class Blastocatellia; order UBA7656; family UBA7656; genus JACQDB01. Next base: position 6,933 of record JANMSG010000973.1, read on the forward strand.
TGCCAGATGCCAATGAGCGATTGGCAGACTTCATGATTCGCCGGGCTCAAGAGGGTAAACTCGTATGAATATCGCACTCATAACGACGCGCGGCGAACCCTCACGCAAGGGCTCTATCATGCAGGAGGTCGTTGAATACCTCTCCGAGAAAAACATCGGTGTGGAGACCATCTACCCGGAAGAATCTCCTACAGAGGTTTTCGACATACGCCCGCAGCACGATCTATACATCCTGAAATCGAGTTCCGAGATCGCCCTTTGTTTTGCCGGCGCATTGCATGAGGCGGGAGCTTCGATACTCAACCCTTACACGGCTGTAGCGATGATGAAAGACAAGATCATCACTACGAAAGTGCTGCAAGCGGCAGGCGCGCCGATTCCCGAAGCGTACTTCGCCGCTGAGGCCTTGCAGCTTGCGCCTTTATTGAAAAGTGGAGCACTGGTTATCAAACCTTTCTGGGCTGGCTCGAAAGGACGTGGCGTTCAGGTGGTTCGAGAAGTAGATGAACTGAACAATATTTCGACGACCGAAGCGCTGGTATTTGCGCAACGTTACTATGAACCCGATGGGCGCGACCAGAAGATTTATTGCATAGGCAAGCAGATCTTTGGCGTAAGGCGTGTTTGGCCGGCGCTCACCTACGAGGATAAATTGGGCGAGCCTTTCGAGGTTACTCCAGAGATGAAGGAGATTGCCTTGCAATGCGGTCAGGCTTTTGGCGTTGATCTGTTTGGCATAGATATCATCTACAGCGCGGGCAAGCCTTATGTTGTCGACATCAATAGTTTTCCCGGATTTAAGGGGGTGCCCGATGCGGCGCGACTCCTTGCCAATTACATATATTCTGCGACTGAAAAAATCTCTAACGGGGTGAATTTATGAAACTGCATTTTATGATCGTACGTCGTGTTCCTCCTGTCCCGAGCCCTGTGCTCGTCGAAGCCTACGACATTTTGAGACAGCGAGGCTACGAGGTTGAAGAGAGTATTGCCGAGGAGGTTATATCGCAGCCCGATACTTTGACGGTGTCTGCCGATCTCTACATTCTGAAATCGCACACGGAACTCTCGCTCGGGCTGGCCGGAGCCTTGTACACGCAGGGCGCCAGGCTTCTCAACCCCTATCCGTCTTGCAGCCTGACGCAGAACAAAATCATCGTCTCAAGGCTTCTGCGCGAGGCAGATGTTCCAGCCCCGCGTTCCTGGGTGACAGGCGATCTTGCGCTTGCCCGCCCGCTTGCCGAACAGATGGCGCTCATCATCAAGCCGTATATGGGACATCGCGGCGCGGGCATAACCATCATTCGCGACCCGTCCGAGTTGGACTTGCTGCCAAAGCCTGAGGCTCCGGTTATCATTCAGGAATTCATTGAGGGCACAGGGGAAGACTTGAAGGTATACATCGTTGGTGAACAGGTTTTTGCCGTCAAGAAGCCCTTTTCCGAAACCAGCTTCAGCGTACCGGGCATACCTGTACCCGTCAGCGAAGAGGTACGTCAGTTGACCTTGCGCACAGGGAAGGCATGTGGATTGGGGCTTTATGGTCTGGACATCATCGAAAGTCCGCGGGGACCCTTTGTCGTAGATGTCAATTACTTCCCTGGTTACAAAGGGGTGCCGGATGTTGCGCCTCTGATTGCCAACTACATAGACGATTACGCACAAGGGCGGGTAACGCTTGAGTCGCCCAGCCCGGTTTCTGCGCAAGAGTAAATCGCCTGGTGAGTGACAAATGCAAACGCTCTGTTCGCTCAGTCAAACGGCGTTTCATTCCAGCAGTCGCCTGCCGATATGGAGTGTGGGTTATAGCGTAATGGTAGCTGGTTAATGAGCAGTAGGAAGAGATCGCAGTTTTCTCAAAGGAGATAGAATGTCCAAAAGGATGAACCTGTTAATTGCATGTTGTTTTTTCATAACATTCACTTCTTGCCAACCACAGCATAGTGGTCTAAGTTCTAAAATATTGAATGCCTTTAACGGCGCAGACTTCAGGTTCGTGGGCAGTGGCCAGGTAAATCATCCAGAAGGTGAGGAGTTTGATACGCAAATCATAACTCACCACGAGGACTACTTGTTGCAGATCCCTGAAAGACTAGAGGCAAAGACTCAATACGTGTTCCATCATTTCGGAGCCATTGAGACGGAATCACAAACATTTCAAAGATTGGAGGAGTACCTCACCGAAATAGGAATGAAACTGATCGAGAAGTCTGGCTCAATGCAGGATTTGAGTACCGGCTCGCCTTTGTTCAAGGTAAGATTCTCCGACGGTACTCACGAAGGAATGATTTTTGTTGTTACCCATCTAATGTACGATCATGGTTTTATGGAACAGGATTATGTTTTTGTCTACACACGCGGATGATGTTAGAGGCAGGTTCGATCAGGATTGTAAAGAACCACTGACGAGAGAAGCGTACAGGGAATGCATTAAAGCGCCTAACGCAATATGAAAAGGTCGCCCCTTTAGTGATAGTGTGGAGTTATGGAAAACCAACGCTCCGTTCGTTCCATCGAGAGGACAAACGGGCAAAACAAATGATAAATCTGGAATAACCGTAGTCGTCAGCGAAGCCTGTGGAGACCAGCTTGCCCAGCAAGTTCAAGATGCTGTCTCCTTTCTTGAGCAAAATAGAGAAGAGATTAATCGCTTGCGGAGCTATGTTGACATAGAAGGAATTGTTTTAGATTTTGGGATCTGGAGCAAGGATGGATTCGGGCAGTATAGCTATCTGCCACCACAACTTCTGCGGCTTGCTGGCGAGTTGGCAGTGGGCATCGAGTTGTCGATTTACCAAAGAGGTGAGAAGTGTTTGTCTCCGGTAGAAAACGTCTAACAAGAACCCGCACCGAATCCGCCGAATCGAGTTTCTTATCGTTACGCCAGTTCCCTGCGACGGCATGGTGAACGCGGCGTTAGTCTGTTGAAAAAGCTGCATAAAGCTGCGTGTCCTAACTAATTTTAGAGGCTATTTAATAGAAATTGGGGCAAGCAGCGTGATATTTGAGTAGCGAGTAAAATCGGTTATATTAAAGGTGATGAGTTGCGTAATGCTGTGAGCCAGCATGACGGCAACAAGTCTTGCATCATGAACTTGCTTGCCGCTGACACCATATTGCAAAACCAGTTTGCGCCAATCTGCGAAAATGGCGGGAGAATCTTCGAGGAACTAAAAACAAATTGAGTAAGCGTTCGACTTCTTGTTCGGTTTGTTGAGGTGTCCAGTCGAAGCCGTTAGCCGCTTTCGGGCGTGTCGCTACTGCCCAAAACTCAATCAAGTTTTGCGCGGTAAGAAAGATTTGTTCGCCTCGCTTCAAAAGAACCTCAATGGCGTTAACGGCAACGCTATGCTGTGCCGAAGCCGAATCACAGAAGCGCAACAAGAGGTTGGTGTCCAACAAATAGTCGTTCATCAATCGTAAATGTTTTCGCGGCGCAAGGCTTCATCAGGTAAGTCGGCATCATTGTGATGGTTTTCTGCCCATCGGCGAAATTCGGCAGCGCGTTCTTCTGGGGTGCGCGATTCCCAGACGGCTCTCGCAACCGAAACAAGACGCAACACAATTGTTTCACTTGTAGTTTCGAGCGAAAACTCCTGATACTTTGCAACTTCGCCGAGAAGTTCAGACGGTAAATACAAATCGCCATTTTCGTTGGTTTTGATAATTG
>JANMSG010000976.1:0-6821 GCA_031389065.1 Acidobacteriota bacterium
CAAAACCAGCAAAGCTCAACAGATCAATCATCGCAGCAAGAGCAGCAAAACAGCGCAAACCGCGACGGTCATTCTCCTGACCAAACTCAGGAATTAGAGAAGAAGATTGATAAACTGCAATCCTTGCTTGAGCAACAACAACGAATCCTTTTAGAGTTGCAGAATCGAGTTATCGAACTGGAAGGCAGGCCTCGCCAAACTGCTTCAACACAATCAGCAATTATGCCAACGCCAGCAGTAAGCACAACGTCCAACACACCAACAGAGACACGAACAGTTGCAGAGGCAAACAGCCCGGTTCCAAAAATCAGTGCTGCATCTACACCCACACAAGATCAAACGAAGGCTTCAGACAAGCTCGTTGCAGTTGTAGGATGGGATCAAAACAGTGCTTTTTTACGTAGCGCAGACGGGGATTTCGAGACCCGTGTGACGGGCTTTGCTCAATTTGATTTCCGTGGCTATCAATCGGGCAATCATCCACCCAATACCTACGCCGTCAGGCGCGCTCGTATGCGTTTGGATGGCATCATCCATCGTTATTTCGAATGGCGCGTAGAAGGTGAAATGGCAGACACCACCGGCATATTGCTGCGCGATTTCTATATTCGTATGCGTCGAATTGACGAAGCTCAATTAACCGTCGGACAATTTCGAGAACCTTTCAGTCAAGAAGAGCTTCGTCCTGAGCCAAGCCAGGACTTCGTAGAAAAATCGCTTGTCAATCTGCTGGCTCCTGCCCGCAGTCCCGGCATTATGCTCTCCGGAGTAATCAACAAAGGCGTTTTTGAATATCAGGTCGGCTCTTTTAATGGTAAAGGTATGCTGAGAGACAACAACAACGGAACGCCTGAGAATGCCTTTCGATTGCGTTTTTCGCCTTGGAAAAACGGCAAAGAGTTTTGGCTCAAGGGTCTGGCATTCGGCGGCGCATATGCGCAAGGCAAAAACATCGACGGCACAAGTCTGCGCGGACAAACCAGCAGCCGCAGCTTTACCTTCTTCACACCCGAACCTGTCAACGGCAAAATCATACGTGCCAATGGAGAGCTGACCTGGCTTTTAGGGCCTGCCGTTTTACGCGTTGAATTCGATCAGACGAATCAAGATAGAGACAATCTGGGACTCAACGGAACGAACTTGCCAGGCGTCGTGGCGAAAGGGTATATGGCGCAATTCACTTACTTATTGACGGGTGAAACGAAATCCGAGAATGGTGCGACGACTCCGAAACATAATCTCTTCAGCAAGGAAAATGGCAAGTTAGGTTTGGGAGCATTTGAATTCAAATCGCGTTTCGACGATTTGCAAATTGCTAATGGTTCGACAAAATCGAATCGCTCTCAAAGCCTTTACGTTGGCACGAATTGGTATATGAACCGCTTTGTGAAACATATGCTCGATTTCGGCATTGAACGCTTCAAAGACCCTTTGCGTTCTCCGAAACCTGGTGATAAAAATTTCTTTGTTGTCTTAAGTCGCATTCAAATTGCCTTCTAAAATTATGTCTATCATCCTTGAAAATCTGACCAAACGCTACGGCAATCAATTCGTAGTAGACGACGTTTCGCTCGAAGTTGCGGACGGTGAATTGTTCGTGTTGCTGGGCGCAAGTGGGAGCGGCAAAAGCACGATTCTGCGAATGATTGCAGGGCTCTCCAATCCATCCAGTGGACGCATTCTGCTGCACGAAAGAGACGTTACAGCGCTCACCCCGCAAGAGCGTGGAACAGGTTTCGTCTTTCAAAACTATTCCATCTTTCGTCACATGAGCGTCAGTGAAAACATTGAATTCGGTTTAAAGATAAGAAAAGTTCCGCGAGAAGAACGAACGCAAAAACGCGAGCAGTTGCTTGATTTGGTTGGCTTGAATGGACTGGGTAATCGCTTCGCCCACCAACTTTCCGGTGGTCAGCAACAACGCGTCGCTCTGGCGCGTGCCCTGGCTTACGAGCCGGATGTACTGTTGCTGGACGAGCCTTTCGGCGCGCTCGATGTCAAGATTCGCGCCCAACTCCGGCGCAGCTTAAAAGAGATTCAACGAAGGCTCGGCGTGACTGCTATTTTAGTCACTCACGATCAGGAAGAGGCTTTCGAGTTGGCAGACCGCATAGGCGTACTTGAGCGCGGGCGACTGCTCGAGGTCGGTGCTGGCGAAGTTCTTTACACGCAACCGAAATCATTTTTTGCGGCAACATTTCTCGGAGCGGGAACTGTGCTCGTTGGCAGAGCCAGTGACGGGCAGGCAAAATTCGGCACGCTCACTTTGCCTATCCCGCCTGAAGTGGCTCACGAAGAAGATGCCCGCGTACAATTGCTTTTTCGCCCTGAACAGGTTGCTCTCAACGCAGATAAGCCAACGCCCGATATGCCATTTTTAGGCAAAGGCACAATTATTGAAAAAAATTTCACAGGGGCATTACGACGTGTGAGATTGAAATTGCCTCGCCTGGAAAAGACGCGACAGCTTGCGCCGGTTGCTCCCTTTGGCGAGGCGGATTTTTTCATTGACGCAGTGGTTGCAACAGAAACTTTTTTAGACGACAGAGATCTGTGGGTGAGTCTGCGTGATTGGACGATTCTCGCACAACCTTCTCCACGCTTGCTGGTTTGTGATATAGGCGATGGACAGAATGCACCGCTTGCGACTACAGAATTTTTAGCTGAAAAATTACGCGCCTTCACTACGGTTTTGGCGATTGCAGACAATCCGGAAGCAGGCGAAAAGTTGCGCGCTGATTTCAACACCCAGATACAAGAAACTAAAATACCACAAGCTGATTTGCATATTCGCTATGGCAATCAGGTCGAGCAGATCGCTATCGAAAAAGCCGAATCGCTTTACGAAATGATGGTTGTTTCGGACAAGCCTCGCACCAAAATCCCACGTTTGCCCAATCCATATGCGAAAGCAAAGAATCTCAGCAAAACGTTAATCTCCTTGTTGGAACGCGCAGATATTCCTGTGCTGGTAGTGAAGGTAGAACGAAATTCCATCAAGCGAGTGTTGATTTGCACAGCGGCGGGCGAGCCGGGCAAAAGCGATGTAAAAATAGGTGGAAAATTGGCGCGTCGTTTGGGAGCAACTGTGACTTTGCTCTATATTACCAAAGAATCGCAAGTTCCAAGCGCTTTGACGAAAGAGCATCTCCAACAAGCGGTGATCACATTGCGCGTTCTTGATGTCGAGAGCGAAGTGAAAATTCGTCAAGCAGCAACACCTCTTGAAGGGATTCTCGCTGAAGCCGAAAGTGGCGATTTTGATCTTATCGTTTTAGGGAGTCACGGGCCTCGTTCAAACTCACTGTTTCGGATCAATGACGTAACGCTACAGGTGTTATCTGAAACCGACAGACCCGTGTTAGTAGTTCCCGCCGAAGATATTTGATTGATGCGAGTGCCTAAACTATCTGGAACCATCGTCAAATATTTAAAGGGCATCTCCAACGAAGAATGCCCTACTTTTGATTTTTGCCTTTCAGTGAAGCCTTTTATCGCGGTAGCAGTTCGCGTATTTTCAGGTTGCGATAGCAAATTTCATCGCCGTGGTCTTGTAGCAGGATATGACCTTTGACCTTCTTCCCAAAGCCCGCCACATCCTTAAACTTGCTTTTGGCGATTGCCTCTTTGAGCGCATCACTTTCCAATTCATATTCAAGCACCTTCGCTCCATTGAGCCAATGCTCTATGTGATTGCCTTTGACGAGGATGCGGGAGAGATTGAACTCGCCTACTGGTCGCAGCACTTTATTACTTTTTGGCGGCAACACGTCGTAGAAGGCGGCAGTTCTTCTGTGCGAACCGACTTGAGCATCAGGATGTTTGTCATCATCGAGAACCTGATACTCGTGGGCAATCGGCCCGCTGCGCTCTTCTGTAACAAAGTATTTGACTCCGCTGTTGCCGCCCGATGAGATTCGCCATTCGAACTGAAAATCAAAATCGTTGAATTGAGTGATAGTAATAATGTCCCCGCCTGCGCCATTATGATCTTTCGCCACATGCTTCAGGCAGCCATCCTCAATGACCCAAAGATCCTTAGGAAAATCCTGTTTTTTGAAGCGCCGCCAACCCTCAGTCGTGGTGCCATCAAAGAGTAGTTTCCATCCGGCTTTTTTCTCGGCAGATGTGAGTGTGTTGAGTTTAGTAGCATTTTTTTTATTCGTGGCAAAGGTTTGAGCAAAACTCGTTCCTGCACTTAACCCAAGCAATATCACAAAGCACAGAAAAAACTGAATCTCTTTTTTCAAGGTTGATATCTCCTGTCTGAAAGAATTGCGGTTGAATGGCTAGGCTCAGAATATGCAGTCTTCTTTAGAAATGGTAAAGATAAAGTAAAGGAGCTTAGCACAAGAAGCGGTATCTTAACTCAATGTCCTGGGTCTGTAAAATGCTCTGGCTGCGATCACTTTCTTGAAAATTTCGTGGAGGGCAGGCGGTGTAGCGTAGACTGTCCAGTCTGCGCAAGTCTTGTGTCGGGCATGACCTGTAAAGCCAGCAGGTGTTGGTTCCAATCAGGCGCAAACTGGACAGTCTACGCTACATTTAGAATTCCTATATCTATGCCATCGCTTGAGGCAATTCTCTGAGCAATGAAGATTGCCTATTTCTCTTTGCGAGTATCTTACCTTTTCACCTCAGGCTTTTGCTCGGGTGGTTTTTTATAAACATAGAAGACGCGGCCCGCATGATCATCCGTGAACAAAAAAGCGTTCGCGCCGATTTGAAAAACATCAGCGGGTCTTCCTAAAACTGTTGCGCCTTGCAAAAAGCCTGTCAGGAAATCGTGCGGCGGATGACCCTTTCTCACGCGCACCAAACGATATCCTCTTTTCAAACTTCTTTTTGACCCCCCATGTAGAGCGATGAGAAAACTGTTTTTCAATTTCGGGTCTGTTGCTTTGCCGGCATCGAAATATTCTAACCCTAATGGCGAGCTATGGGCAGCGAAAGCAACGAACGGCGCTGGCACATCTTTGCAATCAACTCGCTTTTCGGATTTGCTGAATTGAATATCTGCAACGATTTGCGATTTATAAGGATAGCAATAGGGCCAGCCGTAATTTATATTTTCTTCAACGGCATACATAGTGTCTTGCGGCTTGTCGTCACCGAGTTTGTCTTGCCCCATATTCGTGGCGAACAATTGCCCGTTTGCCCATTTCAAACCAACGGCGTTTCGCAGACCGCGAACAAAGGTTCTTTGATTCTTGCCGTCTGCGTCCATTTCTAAAACGGTTGCGCGGATCTCTTCTGTCTCTTCGCAGATGTTACAACTGCTGCCAACCGAAACGTAGAGTTTGCCTTTGTTATTGAACGCCAGGGTTCGCGTCAGATGCCAGCCGCCATATTTGTAGCTGAGACCGTAATCAGGAAAAGTCGCCAGCGTTTCCGGTGCGCTGCTTGGCGCGGTTTCGCCCAAGGTAAATTGATAGCGAATCAAACGATCTGTAAGAGCGATATAAAGCCATCGAACGCCTGTTGTATCGGTGTAAAAAATAATGCTGTTGGGATTGCGAAGATTGGTTAAATAGGGAATGACCTTTTTGAATTTGTGGCTCTTGGCGTCGAAATCATCGAGTATATAAATTGCACCTTTCGTGTTATCCGCAAGATTGTACATCGTCGTTAAAAAGATGCGATTATCAGGGCTTTTTGCGAAAAATCTCGGTCGCCTCAACCCTTGAGCAGCGATCGCGATTTCAAAGTCAGCAGGCAAATTGAGGATGAGACTTTTGCCGCCTGCAAGTGCGATTTTATGCGGCGTGAGTTTCAAAGGCTTATCGTCAATCGCATCTGTTTTATCAACCTTCGAAGTATTATCAGTTGTTTGCTTATCGTCTGCTTGATTTTTGCTGGTTTGATGATTCGTAGCGTTTGAAGCGCTTGGCTCTTGCCTGATTGCGCCGCAAGCGATGAACGGCAAACAACAGATGATGACAACAATGAATAATTTTTTCATCATTTTGACCTCCTCATTCTCTGCCATAATTTGCCGCAGCTTCTTCTGCCGCTTTGCGAGCCATCTCTTCTCGTATCAATTTCGCGCGTTTTTCCGCTTCGCGAGCGGCTTGCACAACTCTTACACGTTCTGCGCTATCGAGCGTGGTTAAACGGTCTTGAGATTGAGCAATACTCTCCCCGGCAGGGCGCAAGCCTAAGCCTTTTAAACAGAGGCGTGCCAATTCTTCGCGTCTGTCCGGGTCAGACACAAATTTCGGCGGATCAACCAATTTCGCAACCTCTTTCAATCCATTGGTCAATAACTCAAAAGCCGATTCGGCAAACCGGCCGCGCGAACGAAACCAAACATCGTGCAGAATCCAGCTCGTGATTAAAACCAAACGCAAATGATTGCGTTCATCTTTTGACTTGGGATTCGCAACCTTGAAAATATTTGCCTCTTTATTTGTCAGAGGTCTGCCGCCCAGATCCCGCAGCAAATCGAACACAACAGCGGCAACTTCAACTTGTCCTACCCCTTCAACGGTGCGCGGCTCCGCCAAAAAATCGGACGGACATTCGGATAAACGTCGCGTCAAGGTTTCCAGTTGTGGCCCTTCTTCTTGCATAGTTCCCTCTAGGAGGTAGTGAATAGTGAATAGTGAACAGTGAATAGTGGTGGAACTTATTTCTGACTCTATTCACTAATCGGGGCGTGCCTTAACTATCCGTTATTCACTATTCACTGTTCACTATTCACTATTCACTATTCACTGTTCACTGCGTATTTCGCTTTGCTAAAGGCGCGAGCGAATTCTACCAACTGATCCCAAGTCTGTACTCGATGAACGTCCCAACCATCCGTATGGGCGCGCACT
>JANMSG010000981.1:0-11579 GCA_031389065.1 Acidobacteriota bacterium
CGCTTCAATCAACTGTCTGAAGGCCGCCAGCAGTTTATTAATATCATCGAAATGCAAACCCGTAGTCGGCTCGTCGAAGATGTAGAGCATATGTTGGCTTTCGCGCTTTGATAAATAGGAAGCTAACTTCACGCGCTGCGCTTCGCCACCTGAAAGCGTCGTCGCCGATTGACCTAAACGCAAATAACCCAAGCCCACGTCGTCCATCACTTGCAACTTCGTCGCGATGCGATTGATGCCTGCAAAAAAAGACAAGCCTTCGCGCACAGTCATATTCAACACGTCGTGGATGGTTCTGCCTTTGTACTTCACATCAAGTATGCCTTGTTTGAAGCGTCGACCTTTGCATTCTTCGCAAGTCAATTCAACGTCAGCGAGAAATTGCATCTCTTTAATCTCAACGCCGTTGCCTTCGCATCTTTCGCAACGACCGCCCGGCACGTTGAAACTGAAATGCGAGGCGTCGTAGCCGTGGGCTTGCGCTTCGCGTGTGTGGGCAAAGGCTTCGCGCACGGCGTCGTAAACTTTAATGTAGGTGATCGGATTGGAACGGGGCGTGCGACCGATTGGCGATTGGTCAACTAATACCACATCGCTGACGTATTGACCGCCCTTAAGTTCCGCAAAACTCCCCACGTGACCTGTCCATTCGCCACGTTGTTTTTTCAAGCCAGCGTAAATAATGTCATGAACCAGCGTAGATTTTCCCGAACCGGAAACCCCGCTGATACAAGTCATCATGGTGAGCGGAATTTCGACATCAAGGCTTTTTAAATTGTGTTCGCTGGCACCGCGAATATGCAGAGCGCGATTGGTGCGCGGTCTTCTTTGTTTGGGCAGTTTAATTTGTAAATCGCCGCGTAAATATTTGCCTGTCAGCGAGCCGTTGCCGTTGACGAGTTGTTGCGTAGTGCCTTGAAAGACGACTTCGCCGCCGAGTTCGCCAGCCCCCGGACCAATGTCTATGATCTTGTCTGCGGCAAGCATCATTTCCGGTTCGTGCTCAACAACCAGAACCGTATTTCCTATGTCGCGCAAATTCAGAAGTATGCGAATCAATCGTTGGCTATCGCGCGGGTGCAACCCTATGGAAGGCTCGTCTAAAACATATAACGCGCCAACCAGGGACGCTCCCAGATTGGTCGCAAGCTGTATGCGTTGCGCTTCGCCTCCCGAAAGTGTCGAAGCCAGACGCTCAAGCGAGAGGTATTCAAGGCCTACATTGATGAGGAATTTCAAACGCGAGCGAATCTCATAAAGCAAGCGCTCGGCGATCCCTAGATCGGCTTCGCTCAGGGTGATCGCCTGAAAAAAATCCGCCGCTTCCGCAGCCGTCATGGCGCAAATTTCAGGCAGAGATTTTTCTGCAACTCGTACGATGCGCGCTTCGAGTCGCAAACGGCCGCCGTTGCATTCCGGGCAGCGTGTAAAGCCGCGATACTTTGAAAGAAAGACACGAACATGAAGTTTGTATTTCTTGGTTTCAAGCCAATCGAAGAAAGCGCTGATGCCAGCAAATCCATCGCCGCCTTGCAGAATCAATTTCTGTTGTGCAGCGCTCAACTCGCGAAACGGAGTGTTCGTAGGGATGCCTTGCTGCTTGCAAAAGCTCAATAGCTCTTTTTGCATGCCCACGTGCTGAGGTTTGGTGAAAGGGTCAACCGCGCCTTGCGCCAAACTCAACTCGCGATTCGGAATCACTAAATCGTAATCGAGTCCGACCGTGTTGCCGAAACCTTGACAGGTAGGGCAGGCGCCAAACGGATTATTGAAACTGAACAGGCGCGGCTCAGGTTCGGCGTATTTGATGTCGCACTGCTTACAGCCGAAGGCTTCGGAAAAAGCCAGTTTTACAGGCGTTTCGCTAAGCGTCTCGATGACTGCCTGCCCATGACCATCTTGAAAACAAGTCTCTATGGAATCAACCAGGCGAGCCCGCACGTCTTCGCGCACAACCAGACGGTCAACCAAAACGAAAGTGTTATCGAAACTTTTGTCGGTGTAACTGTCAGGGGTTTGCAAATCAAGGATGCGCCCATTTTGATAGAGGCGCGTGAAACCTCGTTGCATCAAACTCATCAAATGCGCTTTGATGCGCGTATCTTCGCTTGCCGTAGATTTTTTTGTTGTCTTCTTTGAAGCTTTCGTTTTCGGTTTGTTGCCGTTCGCGCTTGCCTGGATTTCTTCAAAGCCCGCGCTTGCAGGGAACAAGACGTAGAAGCGTGTGCCTTCTGCGATATTCAAAACTTCATTGGCGATGGATTCGGGGGTGTCGCGCAAAACTTCGTTGCCGCAGTTGGCGCAAAAGGTTCGGCCTATGCGGGCAAATAGCAAGCGCAGATAATCGTAAATTTCAGTCTGCGTTGCGACGGTTGAACGAGGATTGCGCGTGGCATTTTTTTGCCGAATCGAGATTGCCGGACAAATGCCTAAGATTTCATCCACGTCGGGTTTGTCCATGCGTTCAAGGAATTGCCGTGCATAAGCCGAAAGCGATTCGACATACCGACGCTGACCTTCTGCGTAGATGGTATCGAAGGCGAGGCTTGATTTGCCTGAGCCTGAAACTCCTGTGATGACGGTAAGTTTACCAAGAGGGATTTCAACCTTGATATTTTTTAGATTGTGAACGCGCGCGCCTTTAATGCTGATTACTTCGTCTGACATTCTCTCCTGCCCATAAAAGAAATTGCCCCTGGCTCCCGTTAGCTTTCTGCCTCAAGAAGCAAACTGTGAATGATACCATCTGCAAGCGACGCGAAGCAAAGCTATGCAAAACCGAGTGGTGTCTGAATATTGTGTTGTTACCGAGCAAGCCCTAAAGCAAGCAAAGAACCCGCGAAGCCGGTGACAGCATCTAGCCCTGTCCGTAAGGCATTAGTTTCTACACATCTTTTTCTGGCGGCTCTGCCGCTTTGATGTGCGGAAAGGCTCTGCCTTTCCGAGAAGATTGTCGCCCAATTCTTGCGGCTACGCCGCCCATTTGGGGCGTAGCCACGAAGAAAAGAGGGAATCGCCGCACGGTGAGTCGCAGACTCACCGCACATCAAAGCGGCAGAGCCGCAAAAACACAGCCTCGAAACTTGTGTAGATACTAATGCCGTAAGGGCTGGGACACAGCAAGGAAACTTTTTTCCAGCCAGCGAAAGCGTGCCATAGATCAATGGATGAAAATCTATCGCACGCATACGCAGGCTAAGAAAATCGAATCCGATGCATCCCCCGCGCTGATGCACGAGGATAAATGCTTACATCCGCTTTCGCGGGCTAAGGGAGCAACACACCATTCACACACTACCCAAACTTTCCACTCCATCAACTTATTTTATTTTGTAACTTGATATAAGATTCGTAAGGTTTTATTTTGATAAGCTGGAGTCGAGCAATCATCTGCCAATCGGTGATTTTTAATTGCTTTTTGCCGATGGCGTGAATGGGGCAGATGATTGAGGAAACCTGCGATAGATAAGGACATTATGACTTGGGAAGAGCGATGGCACCCTCTGCGCGAAGAATGGATCATTGTTGCGGCGCACCGACAGAACCGACCCTGGCAAGGCGAGACAGTTGAACGCAACCCTTCGGCATTGCCCGATTATCTGCCTGATTGTTATCTGTGCCCAGGCAATCTGCGCGTCAGCAATAAACGGAATGATCCCTATACCAACACCTTTGTTTTCGATAACGATCACCCTTGCGTAGGTTTTGACGCCCCCCAGGACATCAGCAAACCAAACGGCATCTACCGCAACCGTCCCGCCACAGGGATTGCCAGAGTGGTCTGCTACAGCCCGCGCCACAATTTGACTCTGGCGGAACTGGAGGCGAGCGAAATCGCTAGTCTCCTGCGCGTCTGGCAAGAGCAATACAGCGAACTCGCCAAGCGCAAAGAGATTCATCACGTATTGATATTTGAGAACAAAGGCGAGGTGGTAGGCGTATCGAACCCGCACCCGCATTGCCAGATATATGCCACGAATTTCATCTTCAAAACCATAGAGACAGAAGCAAAAGTGTCACAAAGACATTTGGCGGAGAGCGGCAGGATACTTTTTCAAGACATCTTAAAAGCTGAACACGAAGACGGACGACGTATCATCTTTGAGAATGAAACGGCAATCGCCTTTCTGCCCTATTTCGCGCGCTACGCCTACGAGGTCTACGTCGCGCCAAAGCAGACGCACGCCTCTATAGCCACATTGACGGAAGATGAAGTGAAGGATTTTGCGGCAGCGCTGAAGATCTTACTGGTGAAGTTGGATAATCTTTGGCAGATGCCTTTTCCTTATGTGATGACTTTGCATCAAGCGCCGACAGATGGAGGAGATTACAGCGGATTTCATTTTCACATAGAGTTTCATCCGCCGCTGAGGCAACCGAATTTGCTGAAGTATCTGGCAGGACCGGAAATCGGCGGCGGCAATTTTTTGAGCGACACAGCGCCGGAAGAGAAGGCGGCAGAATTGCAGGCGCAGTCGGAAGTTCACTACACACAAGCGCACAGAGATAGCGATGATAATGAAAGCAAGGAGAAGTCGCTGTGAGTCAGCCCTTTGATAAACCAGCCATACTCGATGTTGAGGCATTGCTTGCGCCGCTGCGCCGTTTGCACGAGCGCGTGCGCGACGCAGTAATTGCCGCTTGCGAACAATCAGCGCTCGAAGAGCTGGCGCGAGTTGATGATGATTTATCAGAGGGCGATACGATTTATGCCGTTGATCGAGTCAGCGAGGATTTGCTGATAGAGCTTTTCGAAAGCGAGATTGCGCCTGTGGCTGCGCTCGTACTGATTGGCGAAGGTTTGCCTGATGGAGGGATCGTTTTGCCGCGCGGCGCAAAAGAATCCGATGCGGTGTGGCGGGTGATTGTTGACCCCATAGACGGCACGCGCGGTTTGATGTACCAGAAAAGAAGCGCCTGGATATTGACAGGTGTGGCACCCAATCGCGGCAGCGAAACCAACTTTCAAGATATAGAGCTAGCCGTGCAGACAGAAATCCCGCTGGTCAAACAACATCTGTGCGATACGCTTTGGGCAATACGCGGCGCGGGCGCCCGTGCTGAACGATACAACCGTTTGAATGGCGAGCGCTTGCCGCTGCGCTTGCAACCGTCAAAATCTCACAGCATACGACACGGCTTTGCCGGCCTGGCGCGTTTTTTTCCAGGTGTGCGCGAAGTGCTTGCGGCGATTGACGAAGAGATCGTGCGCGGCGCACTTGGCGAAATCGTCCACGGCAAGGCGCATTGCTTCGAAGATCAATATCTTTCAAGCGGCGGGCAGCTTTATGAATTGATGGCAGGGCATGACCGTTTCATTGCGGATTTGCGTCCTTTGATGGAACCCCTGTTGCAGCAGCGCGGGCTTTCGCTAGGCATCTGCTGTCATCCATACGACCTTTGCACGGAACTGATTGCCCGCGAAATGGGTGTTATCGTCACCGATGCAAGCGGCAAGAGTCTGCGCGCTCCGCTCAATGTCGAAGCAGACATCGCTTGGGCAGGGTACGCAAACCAACACATCAGAGAGGAAATTGAACCCTTGATGCAAAGCGCGCTGAAACAACGCGGCTTGCTTGATGAAGCAGTGTAGCGCCTTAATAATTTTTATTAGCATTCAATCTCTCAAGCAGAATAAAAGACCATGTACGCGATTGTTCAAGGCACAACACACAATCTGCCCGATGCGGCAGCCTTTATAGAGACGCTGAATAATCTGGCGCAGAATTCCAGAACCCAGGCTCGTCGCCTGTTTCATCCCGAAGCTGAAATCATTGTCACGCGCGCACCCGGGCGGTTGGATGTGATGGGAGGAATCGCCGATTACTCCGGCTCACTGGTCTTGGAATTGCCCACTCAAGAGGCTACCTTTGTGGCTTTGCAGCGCGACGTTTCTCGCAAGCTGACAATCGTCAGTTTATTAGAAGAGTCATCGCGAGAGGCGGCATTTGAGATGCCTTTAACCGATTTCGAAAACGCCGACAGCCCTGTTGAATACCAAATTGCGCGCACACGCTTTCACAGCAACCCAGCGCAACACTGGGCAGCTTATGTTGCCGGAGTATTTCTCGTATTGATGCGCGAGCGCGGCGTTGATTTTCAGGAGGGTGCGCGCCTATTGATTGCCTCAAGTGTTCCCGAAGGCAAGGGTGTAAGTTCGTCAGCCGCGCTTGAAGTCGCGGTCATGCAGGCGGTGGCTGCGGCCTTTGACATAGCGCTTGAACCACGCGAGATGGCGCTGCTTTGCCAGTTGGTTGAAAATCTGGTGGTTGGCGCGCCGTGCGGGGTGATGGATCAAATGACCGTCGTGTGCGGCGAAAGCAATCGCCTGATGGCTATGCTTTGTCAACCGGCAGAACTCTGTGAAATGGTCGCGATTCCTGATGAAATAACTTTCTGGGGGCTGGATTCAGGAGTGCGCCACAAAGTCACCGGCGCAGATTACGGTTCGGTTCGCGTTGGCGCATTTATGGGCTATCGCATGATTGCCGAGATGGCAGGATTGAAAGTTCAGGCAACCGCAACGGGCAAGCCTGTGCAGATTGAAGATCCGTATTGGCGAGGTTATCTGGCAAATCTGAAACCATCACAATTCGAGCAAATCTATGCGGCTCATCTTCCTGAGCGTATCAGCGGCGCGGAATTTCTTTCGCGTTATCAAGGCACTACCGACACGGTGACGCAAATCGCTTCTGAAGGCAGCTATGCCGTGCGAATCCCGGCGGCTCACGCGATTTATGAACATCACAGAGTGCAATTATTTGCGCAACTGATGAGAGATGCCGGAAGCGAGCGGCAATTGGAATTACTGGGCGAATTGATGTATCAATCGCACGCCAGTTATTCGGCTTGCGGATTGGGTTCGGAAGGCACAGACGCCCTGGTCGAATTGGTGCGCCAAGCCGGGCCGGCAAAGGGTCTTTTTGGCGCGCGAATTACGGGTGGTGGCAGTGGCGGAACGGTCGCCGTACTCGGTCGTAGCAACGCCTATGCGACCATTGCAAGCGTCATCGACAAATACGCAGATGAAACAGGCTATCGCCCGCATATTTTTTCCGGCTCTTCGCCTGGTAGCACCGCTTTCGGATATTTGAAATTACTCAATGTCAGCTCGCCGTAAGTTTTTCAGCGTGTGAAGACGATTCACCCTGCTCTGTTGATGAAAATATTTCAGCCACAAATTTCACCAATGAAGACGAATCATTCGGCTTGCTGGATAGGTGTTCATTTTTGTGATTTGTGCGGTTCGTGGCTACTTTCCAAATTCTCCCTCAAGTATTTCTTATATCGAACGGATTTTCATTCAGGGGAATTCGATATAACCGACTGAATTCAGGATCAAGACGCCCAACTTGAAATTGCGCCTCAAGATGTAATATATTCGCGACTCCTTTCATATAGAAGTGAGGCTTTCACAGCCGGTTCCGAATAAACAAGCAGTCAGATTCACTCGATTCGATGCTAGTGTTATCTTGCCCCATCTTCAAACGCAATGTGACCTGGCGCTCAAATACTTCGATAAGGAGATTATCATGTCGCAAGAAAAAGAGATCAGCCCATCAAAACCAGCAGAGGGTGAGGTATCGCCGGAAGCAGTGAATCAAGAGGGGGAACCAGAAGAGACGAGCAGACCGAAAAACATCATTCTTTTGTCAGATGGCACAGGCAACAGTTCTGGCAAACTCGCCAGGACGAACGTCTGGCGGCTCTACCAAGCGCTTGATCTTTCGACTTCAGAGGGGCAAAAAGAGCAGATTACTTATTACGATGATGGTGTGGGAACAGCCTCTTTCAAGCCCTTGGCGCTCCTGGGCGGCATCACCGGCTGGGGACTGAAACGCAATGTTCTCGATCTCTATACCTTTCTGTGTCGGCATTATAAGTCGGGCGATCAAATTTACTGTTTTGGCTTCAGTCGCGGCGCATTTACGATTCGTGTACTCGCCGGATTGATTGGCAATCAGGGGCTGGTGCAGGCAGCTACGGAAAGCGATCTCCAGTATTTGGCAGACCAGGCATTCCGCGCTTATCGGGCGTGCTATGAGAGAAGCTTAATCAAACCATTCCGCTTACTGCGCAACGCACTGCTGCGATTGTGGCACTGGCGCAGGAAGAGATATAACCCTGAGAATAACGCGGACGTGAATATCACATTTCTCGGACTTTGGGATACCGTAGCTGCTTATGGTTTACCCTTTGATGAACTCACTGCCGCCTGGGATTTCATTTTCCCTCTCTCATTCCCTGACCGAAATTTAAGCAACAAAGTAGAGCGCGCCTGTCATGCGTTGGCGCTTGACGATGAACGGCACTCTTTTCATCCCGAATTGTGGAACGAAGAAACTGAGGGAGATGGTAGTAAGCGGATTCTGCAAGTCTGGTTTGCCGGTATGCACTCAAATCTCGGAGGCGGTTATCCTGATGACGGAATGGCGCACGTTGCGCTCAATTGGATGATGGACGAAGTGGAAGAGAAACTGGACCCAGCGGAAGAGAAACTGGACCCAGCGGGAATTGTGATACCAGAGGGGCTGAGATTCATTGCCGCCGAACGTGTTAGACTCCGAGCCGCCGCCGATGTGAACGGAAAGATGTACGATTCCCGCCGAGGTTTGGGCGGCGCATATCGTTATTTGCCAAGAAAACTTGAAAACCTCACACAAGAAAATAGAGATAAAAAGAAAAACCGAGTCATTATCAAGACTCCGAAAATCCACGAGAGCGTGTTCACACGCATCAACAATCGCGTTAATGGGTATGCGCCCATTGGACTGCCAGACAACTACGAAGTCGTTCCATCGCCACTGACCGAGGGGTTGCCTCTGTACGTGGAGCAAGATAGTCAGAAGCGGAAGCGAGCTGATCTTCAGGAAATTGTCTGGAACTTGGTTTGGTGGAAGCGCCTCGTCTATTTCCTCACGGTTGCTACAGCTATTTGGCTCCTTACTCTGCCGCTCTACTCCTCTGATACCTATGACTGGGAACAGGGATTTAGCTTTCTGCGTCCGGTCATCGGAAGCCTCAGCGCCTTGCTGCCGAATTTTCTTGGCACTTGGCTGGAAGCCTTCAAGAGACACCCGGGGTTACTTAGCGGTATCGTGATTTTGTTGCTTATCTTGCTCAAGCGTGGCAGTGCGTTGCAAAGGAAGATATTTGACACAATGCGCACCATTTTCGATGGCAAAGCAAACGATAAAAAAGCCGAAGGTTTCGTCTATACCTTACGTACCAAAGGAGAAGGAATAGCCAAAGCCGTAAAACACAAGATTATTCCTGTGATAATCTTGATTATTGCTCTATTGTTCATTGGGCTTGCCATCGTTCGAGGCGCTTTAATCGTAATGGATTCGTTTGGTCTCTTTTCTACGCCGACCGTCGGCACTCTCAAGGAGAGTTTAGAGAAGGGCACACTGTCGCTCGAAAAGTCTGTATCCTGGGCAAGTGGTGTTGACCTCAAAAAAGGCAAACGCTATGAAATCACCCTGACCCGCCAAGGAGATGTCTGGAGCGATGCTTCTATCGGTGCTAACTTTGAAGGCTTTAAAGAGCCTCAGCCCAAGCTATGGTGGGCAATTCCGTTCCGTCGCAAGCTTTCGGAACCTTGGTTTAAGCCAATTGCCCGAATCGGTAGCACGGGCAGCGATGAGTATCCTCTCAACCCTTCGAGTGGATCAACCGATACGAAGTTGATTGCTGAGATTACAGCACGCCGCAACGGAGAACTGTTTCTGTTTGTCAATGACGCTATGTTGCCGGTTTGGCAAAGCGGGCAAATTTTCTATAACAACAATCACGGAGAGGCTACTGTAAGCATCAAGCTTTTGGATTAAGCACAAGACAATTCATTTTCCCGTGTTTCCTGAATATAGCCACGAAGCGCACAATTTACGCGAATCATTTGAGCCATATCATTCGCCTATATACCGAGCACACCAAGATCCGGGTATCGCTTGGCGTGGTGTCAGAACCGGGAGCGGTAGCGACCGGGTGCAGCGCATAAACCCGGTCGCTACCGCTCCCGGTTCTGACTTCGCACATCGGCATCTTGGTGTGCCGTACATATAGGTTGTGCGCTTCGTGGCTATTTCTCAATCGAGAAGAGCGATTTCATCGTCAAGTCCCAGATACTCCCAGCGGAGCAAGGCAATGGGGTTGTTGCCGTTCTTCCATACATAGTCGTGAAATGCCCGTAAGTTGAATGTATCGCCAAGCGTTTGCCGAGCATCTGCCAGAAACTTGACGATCTGTAGTTTGCCGATTTGATAAGTGATTGCCTGTCCTGGGAGTGAAGCAAAAAACACCGCTTCCGAGCGCGCTGTTTCATAGTCCATTGGTGTTTTTGTCCGCAGATACTCGGTCGCTTCATCTATGCTGAACCGTCCGAGCGCAAGTTTTACGTCAACTTCGACCCTGAGCGCCCGCAGACGCATGAAGTTATAAATGATTTCGCGACTTCGCGGGCTATCGTCAAAAAGCCCCATCTGTAACATCATCTCTTCCGCATAAAAGCCGATGCCTTCGTTAGCGCCGGAATCGTAATAGTAACGACGAATCTCATCTTCGTGCGCCCACGAGAGAGTCATCTGAAAGTAATGTCCGGGAACGCCTTCATGGACGATGAGCGGACGCGGGTCAAGTGCCGCTGAAAGCTCGAAGTAACCCAACTCCGGCGACGGTTGCGGAATATATCGGAGACCATTTTCGTGCAGCCTGGTTGGCGAAGTCAGGTCATCAACTACGCCGAGCGCGGCGAGCGGCTCTATGTACGCGGGCATAGGCAGATTGAGATAATGCTGCATCCAGTCCGGCACGGTCAGGATGTTGCGCTCTTCAAGAAACTGCCTGATTTTAATTTCGTCCAGTTCTTCGCCGGTTATCTCCGCCGCTTGGCTTTCAAAGAGCGAAAGTTCAGGCGAACCTTGCGCTCGCTCTTTTGCAAAAGCTTCAAAAGCGATAGAGCGTTCCCATTCCTGTCGCGCCATCGCCACCAGTTGCTCAGGCGTAAAAGGCATCAAGGCGACGCGCTTGAGAAAGTAACTGTAGTTTTCACCTCCGACGGCAGCATCGTTTACCATCGTAGGCAGACGCTCTTTTAGCCAGGCGCGAAATGATTCAAGTGCAACAATCGCTTCTTCAGTTGCCTCGGCGATCTGCACGGCGCTCTCGTCAGCAAGTCGCGGCTGAAGTTCCTGCGCGACTTTCGAGAGTCGCGGGCGCAGGTCTTCCAAGATTTCGAGTGTCGCTACGGTGAACGCTTTGACGGCGGTCTGCTCAAGATTTGCCTTGCCGTCTTCGAGCAGTTTTGGGATACGTGCAAATCGCCTGACGATTTCGGCGCTGCGGTTCTGGTCGAAAGGCTTATTGATGAGCAGTTCTTCAAAAACTGAGCCGAGCGTTTGATAAACATAAAACCTGGGATTGCGTTGCCAACTTCGCAGGACGTCTAACTCCCAGTGAACGCGCGCCAGGGCCGAACCGATCAAGCGATAATTCACCTGCTGTGGAATCGTCCACCCTTTGTCCTCCATATTTTTCCAGCGCTCTTCAAAAGCGTTGAGAGCTTCGCGTTGCCGTTCGAC
>JANMSG010000994.1:0-6915 GCA_031389065.1 Acidobacteriota bacterium
AGCAAGTAGCACTTTAAATAGCTTTCGCCACGACGAGAACTGCACGGCTGCTGCCGCAATCATTATCAACAGGCCGACGAAAATTTTGCCCGGAAATTGCAACTGCGGCGCGAAGCCAACAAAGCCGCCTACAAACATTAAGACGATTCCGAAAATCGCGTAAAGGATGACTCGCCCGGCGCTTACGGGCAATTCGCCCGCGTTCAATAACTTTCGCGCAAAGTAAATTCCCAATATTGGTGGCAACCATGAAATGCCTAGGATAGCGCCGCCACCGCCTGCTTCCTTGTTAAACAAAGATGGAGACCAATCTTGAAGTTCACCAACTAAACGCAACACGGTGATTGCCAGTGTGATGACTGCTGGAACGAAGATGAGTTTGATGATGTTGGTTTCAGAATTTGCTGACATAGTTTTTCTCCTGTAAGGATAGGTTGAGCAATCCGAAGATTTGCTCAAGGTAAAGCGCGAGATGGATCCTTGCGCTATTTGATAATGTATCGCCCCTGTTTGTCAACCGTAACAATTGGCAAACGATGGAGGTTTTCAAACAGGTCGTGGCCTTCTTTTAAATTGCGCCAGAAATTCAAGAGCGTTTGATTTTGCTCTGCTTCTCTCTCCAATGTTTTCATGCCTTTTTGATTCATCTTTGCAGGAAAGATGTGAACAGGAATCCTGTTCTGCCCTGCGGCTTTCGCTTCGACGGCTATCAGGTAAAGCTCTTTGATTTGCTCGTCTGTGATTGCCATACAACCTATGGAGACGCAGTTGCCGTGAATGAAAATGTCGCCGCCTAGATTGCCTCGAGCGCCTAAAATTCTGTCCGATTGATTCGGATAATTTACGCCCAACGAAAGATAAAAATTGCTCAAAGGATTGAAGCGGTCTATGTAATAAAAACCTTCCGGCACCTGATTGTCGCCCTGTCGTCGTTTCGGTCCCAAATCGCCCGAAGCCGCGCAGATTTTGTACTCTTTTACCAATTCATATTTGCCAGAGTTGTTTGCCCACAATTCCAAAACGCCTTCATGTTTGAATACGCGAATGAAAATCTCTTTCGCTGGGTAGGGAAGATTTTTCGCGGCGAACAACTTCTTTACTGCGTTCCCTTTTTCTGAAATCGCCGTTTGCACGCGAGCGAATTTCGCTTGCTGCGATTTGAAGTTCTGCGCGGATGTTTGATCGGTCCAAAGTGTCATGGAAAAAATCAAAATGAAAAATTTACGACTCATTCTTTCTCCTGTCGAAAACGCTGACCGCAAATATTGCCAACCTCTTTGACCCGAAAGCGAATTCACCTCGACTGAAAAAATCAAAGCGTGTGCAATCAATCTATATCAAACTGCAACTGCTTGCGTCAAAAAACAAGCGGGTGCTAGTATCGGGCTTTATCTACGCAATATTTATTCGTTACTGCTAGATATTGCATCATATTTTTTTTTGAGGAGTCGCATTCATGAAAGCTACACGTAGAGCGAAAATAACCGCGCTGGGGCGTTATGTTCCGCCGAAAGTGGTAACCAATAACGATCTGGCAATGTTTGTGGAGACCAATCACAATTGGATCGTTGAACGCACAGGCATACATCAACGCCACATGGTTGAACGCGGAACGGCGACGTCCGACCTGGCAACTATGGCGGTGGACGATTTGCTGAAACAACGCGGCATCGAAGCGGACGAAATCGAATTGATTATCGTAGCTACGGTTACGCCGGATATGTTTTTCCCTTCAACTGCTTGTTTAGTTCAGAACAAAATCCGTGCGAATAAGGCCTGGGGGTTTGATGTTTCCGCCGCGTGTTCAGGATTTCTTTACGCGCTCACGACCGGAGCACAGTTTATCGAATCAGGAGCGCACAACAAAGTCGTCGTCATCGGCGCAGACGTAATGTCGAGCATCATCAACTATGAAGACAGATCTACGTGCATATTGTTTGGCGACGGCGCAGGCGCTGTCTTGCTAGAGCCCAGCGAGAGCGAAGACCTTGGCATACTCGATTACAAACACGAGATAGATGGTTCGGGCGGGCAACATCTTTATATGCCCGGCGGCGGCAGCCTTCATCCTTCTTCACAAGAGACGGTTGAAAAGAAGATGCACTATGTTCATCAAGAAGGTCAGGCGGTATTCAAATACGCCGTGCGAAAGATGGGCGAAGCGAGTCGCGGCACACTGGCACGCAACGGACTCGAAGGCAAAGACCTGGACCTGTTCATCGCCCACCAGGCGAACCTACGAATCATCAATGCGACGGCTGAAAAACTCGGACTTGATGAGAGCAAAGTCGTCAAAAATATTCACAAATACGGCAACACAACAGCGGCAACAATCCCGCTTGCTATTGGCGATGCCATTGACGATGGGCGATTGAAGAAAGGCAGCACGGTTTTATTTGCTGCGGTTGGCGCAGGCTTCACAGTCGGTTCCGTTCTGGTGCGTTGGGCTTACTAAAATTTTGGCAGTGAATGTTTTCGTTCAAAAAGAGAAGCGCGATTTTGAAAATAGTAAATCCGCGCTTCTCTTTTTTGTTTGTACGGTTCTGTAAAAAAATGGAATCAGATTCAATAACTCGAAGATGTTTGTGCGCTTGCGGCGGACGTACTGCCTGATGCCTCCTGGAAAATCTTCACACCTACGCTTGCGCCTATGCGTGTTGCGCCGGCGCGAATCATCTCTTGCGCTTGCTGTAAATCTTTCACACCGCCTGAGGCTTTGACGCCCATCTCGCCGCCAACCGTGCGTCGCATCAAAGCGATATCTGCGGCCGTCGCGCCGCCTTTGCTGAATCCTGTTGAGGTCTTCACAAAATCCGCGCCAGCTTGTTTCGACAACAAACAAGCTTTAATTTTTTCCTCATCCGTAAGCAGAGCGGTTTCGAGAATCACTTTGCAAAGACCAGCGGCTTCGTGCGCCACTTCGACAACGCCTCTGATGTCACGCAAAACCAAATCCTCATCGCCCGATTTCAAAGCGCCTACATTGATGACCATATCGAGTTCCGTGGCACCATCGAAAATGGCGCGTCTTGCTTCGTAGACTTTGGTGTCAGGATTGTTTGCGCCCAGAGGAAAACCGATCACTGTGCAAACTTTCACGCCGCTGCCGCGCAAGGCACAGGCGGCTTCTTTCACCCAAATCGGATTGATGCAAACCGAAGCGAATCCGTATCGTGCTCCCTCTTCGCAGATCTTCAATATGTCGTCCCGCGTCGCTTCCGGTTTGAGCAACGTGTGGTCAATATAGAGAGCGACTTTGCGAGCCGCTTCGCTTTCAGCACCTGTGACGCCAAAGCGAACCCCACCGCCTGCGATGAGCGAGTGCATTCGATCAGGGCATTTCACAAAGCATTCATCATGACAAAGCGAACATTCGTTGCCTATCACATTTGAGCCTAAGCGCGAAAGAATCACGTCGGTTATCTGCGAAACTAAATCTTCAATATTTAAATCATTCGGCATAAGAGAACTAAGATGACTACAAAACCGCTGCGCTTGTCAATTTCAATTGCGCATCTCAAATCTTTAAACGATAGGGTGGAGCAAGCAGAATTTGTGACACACGATTGTGAAATCAATTCATCAAGAATAAAACGGCTATCAAAAAATGTGGCGATGAAGAATCATCATTGCACTTGAGGCATGCACGATACGATGGGTAGCAAATCGGCTGAATCCATTGAGACCAAACCAGTTGCTAAAATGTTCATCTTACTTATTTCATGCCGTCGCCTTGAAACTGGCTCCTGTAGCCAGTTTCAAGGCGCGTACCCTGAAACTAGCCACAGGAGCCAGTTTCAGGGTTTGTATGTTTGCAAAGCCTGAGTCCTTTAAGCGTTGAGTAATCACGAATTAGCAAAGACTGCTCTTTGATGAAGGATGCAGAAAGAGCCTTGAAACTGGCTCCTGTAGCCAGTTTCAAGGCTTTTGCCAGGAAAATATTATTTTGTGCAGGGCGTTTTCTAAAAAAAATGTTGACAAGGATGCCGAAGCAAATATATACAACAATATGTTGTATAGTATTAAGTCTAGTACACAAGAGTACGCAAACTACATTATCTTGTATATTAGATAAATTTCATGAAAGGAGAATCAAAACCTATGGCAACTGCAAAGAAGGCTGCTGCGAAAGCACCGGCAAAGAAAGCTGCGGCACCGGCTAAGAAAGCTGCTGCTCCAGCAAAGAAAGCTGCGGCACCGGCAAAGGCTGCCGCACCGGCTAAGAAAGCTGCTGCTCCAGCAAAGAAAGCTGCGGCACCGGCAAAGGCTGCCGCACCGGCTAAGAAAGCTGCTGCTCCAGCAAAGAAAGGCGGCGCGAAGAAACGATAAGATAGTCGCCACACAAAACGGGGGTTCTCTGTGTGAGAACGCGGGGATGGGCAACCATCCCCTTTTTATTTGCCTACAGAGATATTGCCGATTTCAACTCGATATTTGAGCGAACTGTTTTTAAATAATAATGATTACTTTGAAAAAGCATTTGAGATAAACTTATTCTCACTATGACTAAGGAAAGAGATGAACGTCCCTGGGGAATGTATGAAGTTCTGGATGAAGGCAAGAACTTCAAGGTGAAACGCATTGAGGTGAAACCCGATCATCGTTTGAGTTTGCAAAGTCACGAAAACCGCAGTGAACATTGGGTGATTGTCAGTGGCAAAGCCATCGTTACGATTGGTGAGGAAGAGATTCATTTGCAAGCGAATGAAGATGTATCAATAGCTGCAAAGACAAAACATCGGGTTGCCAATCCCGGCAAAGAATTGTTGGTCTTCATCGAAGTTCAATGCGGCTCTTATCTGGGAGAAGACGACATCAAGCGCTTTGAAGACGATTATCACCGAACAAAGTAGAAGCGCAAAGACAGCGAGTCAAAATAGACCCAACGATTGCAGAATAATTTCCCCCTTACAGTTTACGCTTCGGCTTTTATCTTCACAGATGAGAGATTTGAAGGAGCTGTGTTTTGGAAGTGATACAGATCGGGCTCGTCTGCCGGTCTTGTGCGCCAGCGCTTGTGAATCCACAACCACTGTTCAGGATGGAGGCGCGCGCATTCTTCGATCGCTTTTGTAAATTGAGCGGTATTCATTGTCACCTCTTCTTTAAAGTCTCCGGTTCTGATTAATGGAATTTCAGGCTCAAATCTGAGAATGTGCTTTTTCATTTTTTTGTCCCAAATTAAAAAGCCCGGAACGACAGGCGCATCTGAACGCAGAGCAAATACCGCCAAGCCTGTAGTCGAGCAAGCGGGAATACCAAAGAAGTCGCAAAACACGCCTTCGCTTTCCAGCGTATTCGCGTCTATCAACAAGCCTATATCTTTGCCGCGCCTGATAGTCTTTAGCACTTCGCGTACAGAATTATTTTTGTCTATGGGCGTGTTCTGTGAAAGCGCGCGATAACGAGCGATCATTTTTTCGAGAAGCGGATTGTCCAGTGGACGAGCCAAAAAGCTGAGAGGATACCCATAGACTCCTTGTGAAAAGGCGCAAAGTTCCCAAGCGCCTATGTGGCCCGTCAACATCAAAACGCCTTTGCCTTTGGCTGCTGCCTGCGCGTAATTTTCAAATCCCTCATAGACGACAACCTCGCTGATATTTTGGCGGGTGATTTTGAGGAACTGTGAAAACTCGCCAAGCAGTCTGCCTAAATTTTCAAATACTCCTTCAAGAATTTTAGCGCGCTCCGTCTGACTCAATTCAGGCATCGCCATTTCGAGATTCCGAAAGCCTGTTTGTCGAAGCCTTTTATGAACTTTATAGATGATGCGAGCGACCAACTTGCTGACAGAGATTGCCGCATTGCGCGGTAGAATACCCAGAGATTTTAGCAAAAGATATGCCGGCAAAAATTCTAACCAGTTGCGAAGGGTGCTTCGTTTAGACACTGCCTCAAATTATCACGGGGTTTTGCATCTGTCAAAGAGAGAAGCCTGGAGTCCAGAGTCCAAAGTCTGGAATCAGAGTCCTCTCTAGCCATAAGCAAGCAGTCACAGAGAATACACCTGAACCTAACACCTAAAGTAATCCTGCCAGACATCGGAGATTGGACTATAGATCATAGACGTCTTCAGTCATAACTCTTGCGATTCAATAGTGGCTGGAGTATTCTTTAGGTTGTTTGGCCCCTCCTGAAATCATTTCCCTTATCATTCGGAGATTATCATGAAACGCTTTAGTAGTTTTTTAGCTTTCGCTTTTGTATTCGCTTTGTTGTGCGCTCCCTTTTCATACGCGCAGCAAACCGAAGTCCGCAAGAAAACTCCAAGACTCACTACAGATGATTTGATGCCGGCGCGAACCGAAACGCCTGTGACGACACCAGAAGAGTCCGCGAAAAAAGCCGGTGAGGCGGTAAAATCCGGCTCCCCTAAATCTGAAAATGGTACGTCTAATGTGGCCACAAAAGCTTCTACAGATAAAACGAGCGCTGATGAAACAGTTTGGCGCGAGCAAGTGGCGAGAGCCCGTGAGAGCGCGCAATCTCTTGAACGCACTGCCGAAGAAGCGGAACTTCGCACCACGCAATTGCGCAACGATTTGGGGATTTCGGGACAAGACACCAGACAAAGGAATGCTACGGCTGCAGAGTTAGACAATGCCGGAAAACAATTGACGGAGTTAAAAGCTCAAGTACGGGCGGCGAATGCCGAATTAAAAAAATTGCTTGCTGAAGGAACCGAAAAAGGCTTCACAGAATCGCAAGGACCGAAAGCGACGGTGGCAGATGGTAAACCGAATGTCGCTTATTACAAAGCAAGGTACGAGAAATTGATGCAGGCGATGCGTGATGCAGAGCGTCGTGTGCAGTTGTACGATAATCGCGTTCGTAGTCTGAATGAAACAGTGGTCAATACCAATAGAGATAGATTTACCAGCTCGCCCTTAGAGCAAGACCGCAACGAAGCGCAGG
>JANMSG010001037.1:0-9475 GCA_031389065.1 Acidobacteriota bacterium
ATTTTGACGAACCCGATTTTATATTCTCCAACACATCGCACAACCGATGTGTTGCACGAAGACCAGCTAATAAATGGACGTGGTCATTTGTACCACCGATAGTTTCAGGGACTCCGTCAATTTTTCGCACCTCACCTCCCAAGAATGCGTGTAGCCGATGTCGCCAATCTTTCGCAATGAACGGAAAGCGATCCTTCGTACTGAAAATCAGATGATAGTGAAGGCTCAAATGAGTTGAGGGCATCTCAACCTCCTGCGCCCCTTCAGGGCGCGAATAATTTTTGTCATCTGATTCCAGTGGCTCCACCACTGGCTAATCTCCACTGCGCCTCCGGCGCAAAAACAGTGGTCAATTTTCAGCTCTATCGCAGAAACACAATGATCATCCCTTGCCTCCGGCGCAATTACTAATTCCCCAAGACACGCGCTGAATAGATTGATTCCGTAGCGTTCGCTTTGCTGACGCGCATCAACACGGCTGTCGCTTTTTCACGCGCCAGCTTAGCCGCGATGAATGATTCAATTCGTTTCTCTATCGCGGTCTTATCTTCCGGGCGTTTCGCAACGCTGGCTCGCAATCGCTCTAACGCAATGGCTCTATCAAGACGCCCCAGCCTCGCGGATGATTCGGCAAGCGCAAATATCAAATCATTCTGCACATTCGCTACGGCAGATTCGTTCAACTCGGCAATTGTCTTCAAGCCTGTGATTTTCGATTTGGTTATTTCAAGCGAGGGCTCGAAAACGGCTGTGGTAGCCTTTTCTGTGTCTTCACCTCCTGAATTCAGCGCTTGTCGAGCCGCCGCGCTCAGAAGTGATTTGCTGTTGGTTTCGCCTTCTGTCAAACGAATCGCCGCCTGATCACGTTGCAGCTTACTGTAAAGAGTTATCAACTGAGAGCGTGAACTTCCAGCGCGAAATGCAATCGCATTGGTGAGCGTTTCATCCGGGTCAAGATAAATCGCGCGCTCGAAATTCTTCGCGGCTTCGGCGTCTCTCCCTGCATTGCGATTCATCAATCCGAGTTTAACCTGGGCAATTGATTCGAGCGGTCCCTTGACTCTTGATAAAAGACTCTGCGCACGCTCCAAATTGCCTGCACCTTCATCGAACGCAGCGCCGGCAAGCAACACTCCCGCTTCATCTTGTAGTCCTGCTCCCTGAAACAGGCGTTGAATGTTCTCAGCCGAGGTGCGGTCTCTTTTGGCGATTTCACCGACGACATCCGCGAGTTGCGCTTTCATGCTGTTGGGCGTTGCTCGATCATTTAACATTGCGATGATTTGATCCATTGCTACGGCATTTCTTCCATCAACAGATATTGTGCGAGCCAGTTCCAATTTATTCGTCACATCATCCGGGTTGGCTCTGGCGATCTGTTCACGGAAATCAATCGCCTCTGCAAGCCGATTGATCTTTGCAGCAGTTTCAGCAGCCAATCGCAACGCCTTCAAATTATCCGTCGAACGTTCGACCAACAGTTTTAATAAACGCGAAGCTTCTTCATTGCGCCCGCGACGCGCTTCGATTTCGGCAAGTCCTGCGAGGCTTGCATCGCTTGCATTGCGCAATTGCGAGTCATTTTTGTAGACCTCGTAGAGCAAGGCTTCAGCCTCTTTATCCTTGCGCTCCGCAAGTAACAAGGCATAAGCCTTCAAACAGCGCTCGTGCATACCGCTTTGGGAATAACCTTCATCCTCACTGCTTGCATCAGAGCTTATTGGGTAGTCTTTTGCGTCAGCCTCAAGCCCGCAATAACTTCGCAACTCGGCAACTGCTTTTGTGGAATCACTGCCTGAACGCAATTCAATCAAAGCGGAAGCCAACGGCAACCATTCGTAATATTGCGTAGGCGCACTGTCTTCATCGCTCGTCTGGTCTTCGTAAGCCAGAGCAATTTCCCCTTGCTCTTTCTTGATTTCCGCAATCAGCAATCGCGCCTCTGCCAATGAGTTTGCGCGAATCAAATAATCGAGAAAGCGATGGCGGAATTCGCTCAAATCACGCGCAGGGTTTACGCTTTCTTCTCCCGTGTAATAATCGCCATCATATTCTGGTGTTCCAAATGTCGCATTGGCTATATCCACAAAACGTCTGTGCATCGCTCGATAGACGCCCGCCATCGCGCTTTCGGGCAAAAGATTTCCATCAATAATCGTGCGACCGATGCCTATATTATCAGGCAAACGTGTCAAGATGTTTTCAAATGATGAGGCTACCAATCCGATGTTTTTCGCGTCCCCACGATAAGCCAAATCACTAATCAAAACCTGAAGCGCATCGGATCTGTCCGAAAAATCGTTCATGCGTTTCGGGCGATTGAAATAAGCGATAATGAAGCTTTCAACCTGCGGCAAGGCTTCACGCAAAAATCCATTGTCAGCCATCACATTCAAATAAACATTGGCTTCATCTTTGGTGACGCTCCCGCTCATCATCGCGTTCCAGGCGTCAAGCGCGCCCTTCTTGTCACCTTGCGCGAGCAGCACAGTTCCGCGCATCACCGCTACGGTTGTGTCGCCCGGTGCAAGTTCCGCCGCCAGCGCAACGTGATTCAAAGCGCGTTTCCCGTCTTTGCGATCAAGGTAGTAAGCGGCTTGCTCCAACTGCGCGCTGGCGCTCTTCGGATCGCCTTCGATTTCGGCAGGTGTCAGTTTGCGACTTGCTTCTTCGCG
The DNA here is from genome assembly GCA_031389065.1 of Acidobacteriota bacterium. GTDB lineage: Bacteria > Acidobacteriota > Blastocatellia > UBA7656 > UBA7656 > JACQDB01. The sequence continues at coordinate 2,676 of JANMSG010001037.1, forward strand.
CCCTGCATTGCCCAACCAGTAGCCGTAATTTCTCGCGGCAACAAACCAATCATCGCCGACCAGAGTTTGACGAGGATCAACTTTTCTGCCGAGCGTCTGCCCTATGGTGCGTATATCCAAGGCGCTCTTGAAAAAGTTTTCCGTTGCGATTGAATTATCTTTGAGGAACAGACCGACTTCGCCACTGCGCGAAGCGACCCAGGCGGGCGATTGCTTGGCGTTGGCGATAGCTGTTCGCGCCAAAGTTATGTCTTTCTTATCAATCAAAAAGTTGATGAGTTGAATTTGATAAGGACTCGACGAAGAAACCACGCGCTGCAATTCGTCTTTCGTATTCGCTTCGTACAACAGAGACACGTAACGATCTACCCAGTCAACATTACTTTCAGACAGCGCACCGCTTGCGCCCGTGTAGGCAGCGCGTAATGACGCAAGTTCGCGTTCGCGGTCTCCGGCTAAACGATATTGAGCAGCGATTTGATTGTGATAATCGAAGCGGTCTTTGTATGCGTCACGCGCAAACTCCGTTGCCAGCACTTCACCTGCCTTTGCAAACGCCGCGCGGCGATCATAAAACGCAATCAAAGCACGAAGTTCGTTATAGCACTTGGTATCTTCTGGCTTAGTGCGGGCTTTGAAGGCAGCGTCTTTAATACGCGTCAGCAATTGCTCTTCGACTTCAACGAGACCCGCTCCGTGAGCGAGACCAACGTATCGCAGCAACGCATCTTTATCAGCGTATGTGAGCAATTTTGATGCGGCAGTCAATACATTTGCAGCAATCTCTGCTGTCTCTCTAGCAGAAGCGTATTCAAGAACGCCTGCTCCGAAATCGGTTCTCAATGCCGTATCCAGAGAACTGACTATGCTCGTAGCTCTGTACTTGTCATTATCTTTTGAATTCGTTCCGATGGCTTCGTATTGCAAACGCAAGCGCATCAACTTTTGAAATACGGCGGGCGCAGGCTCCGTTTTTATTAACGAACGCGTGTAATCTCTGACGACTTCTGAGCCTACAGATTCGTCTTTCAGTACTTTCGGTAATCTGGCAAAGGTCGTTTCAAATATTTTCACGGCTTCTGTGTGAAGTCCCCACGTAGCAAGCTTTGATGCCATCGCAAATTCATCTGCTGTCTTAACAGTTTTCTTGGCAGCCAAGGCTTGACGAAGCGTCAGCACGGCATCATTGCGTTTGCCTTGCGAGATTTGCAGCCGTGCGACTTCCATCAACCAGACCGAGTCGCGCCCTGATAAAGTCCAGCCTTGGCGTAACACCGCTATCGCCTCGTCATAGCGTTTTTGTCGCGCCAGAGTTGAGGCAAGCGAGAATCGCAACTCCGTGCGTTGTGGTTCGTTGGTCACAGCGTTGCGATATTGCTCAGAGGCTCCGGCAATATTGCCAAAGCGTTCGTACATACGACCTAAGACCAATTGCCAGCGATAATTTTTATAAGCCTCTTTCGTAAGCTTTTCATAGTAAGTCGTCAAACGGGCAACCAGGTTGTGCTTTTCTGCATAGTCAATCGCCGCCGCGAGCCTGTTTTCATCTTCAGGAAAGGTGTTGATGATTTCTATATGTTGGTCAACCGCGTCCTGAAATTTCGCCTGTGCGTTGAGCGTCTTAATCATTCCCAAGCGAAGTTCTGCCACTTGCTCGTTGGCGTTTTCGCCTCCCGCTTCTTTAACATCTTTAAGACCCGATTTATAAAGCTCCGCAAGTTCATTTAACTTGTTAGCCGCGCCTAAGGTTTTTGCGAGTTCGCCGAATACTTCCGTATCTGTTCGGTTTTCACCGTAAAACACTCGCAAGGTTTTTTCTGCATCGTCCAGTCGGTTCGCTTGAAATTGTCTGCGCGCCAATTGCAAAGTGATGGAGCGAACATTCGCGCCTTGCGCTCTTGCAAGGGTTCGTTTGTACAAATCCAAGGAGCGATCAACCATCCCTGCGCGCCAATAAAACTTCGCCGATTCTTCGACAACACCCACATTGGTTGGATAATCGGCAACCAGTTTATCAATCACGCCAAGCGCCGCATCAACCTGATTTTTGCGTTCAAGAAATGCAGCCAGTTGCAAGCGGTAGGTCATCGCTTCGCGTTCATCACGGGCTACGGTTGCGAGTCTAGATAGCACTTGTTGCTCATCTTCAGGGCGTAAAATCTGGCGGAACAAATCACGCACAGTTTCAAGGAACGCACCATCTGTGGAACGGGCAACCTCTGTGCGAAGCATCGCCAGCGCGTCCGCTACCTGATCGCGTTCTGCCAGATAACTGGCGTAGCCAATGACTAATTCCCAATCATTTTTATTTGCAGATGATGCGCGCCTGTATTCGGCAGCGATTTTCTCATCGAGTCCTTTACGACGCGATAACTGCGCGAGTCGCTTGGCAACCGTGTCGCGCCCGTCGCCGGGTTCATTTAACACTTTGACATACTCAGCGATTGCCGAATCCATTTCGCCTTTCCCTTCAAAGACTGCACCCATCCGGTACGCATAAATATTCGGGTCGCCTGTCGTTTGTCGCAAATCACGAAAAACGCGCAGAGCTTGATCGAATTGATAGTAGTCCCAATAAACCGTTGCCACTTCCAGATAGGTTTCGCGCTCACCAGGTTCTTGTTTAATCAGCTTGTCCCACTGTTCGCCAGCGCGTTTGAAATCGCCAAGCTGTGCATACACTTCACCGGCTTTGATGCGATATTCGTGTTTTGTTGGATAGACTTCCGCCATCTTCTCCAGGGTCTTGGCGGATTCTTCATACAACTTGTCGGAGGTTTGCCCGAAAGAACGCGTCAGGTCTGCCAGTCGGTCTGCATATTGCGTCTCGCCTGGATAAAGCGTTGCAAGTTGTCTGTAAGCATTTAATGCTTCATCGTGATGCGACAACCACAAAGCTGCATCAGCGGCAAAGGTTTGATAGGCAAACTTTGCATCAATCTTATTGGCTACCGCAACGCTTGTGGCAGTTTTAGAAAGTTCCTCTGCCTGTCGGTATTTATCGCGCAGTTTATTTTGTTGCGATAACCAGGCAAGGTAAGGCTCGCGTATCGAACGATCCGCGAAATAATATTGTGCAGATAATTTTTCCCACTGCGGGTAGTCTTTAACGGTTGAACTTGCAAGATAGGTTAACATTCCGCGCACGAAAAACAGATTGCGCGGAAAACGATTGTGCGAATAACTGTAGAGGTCAAAGGCTAATCGCTGATCCCAATCCAACGTATCACCTGCGGCAGTCGAACCATATCCGGCAAAGCGATAGAGGTATTCGGTGATCTCTTCTTCATCGAAAACGTCTATTAACTGGCGCGAGTAGCGCGTCAATTCAGTGCCGCGTTTTTGTCGTACATACCAACGTCCTAAACGGTGATACCAGGTGTTCGAGTTGAATTGACGAATCGCGGAGTTGTAAGCCTTCAACTGTTCATTGACGATTTGTGCTTGCCCTAACCAACGCAAAAATCGCTCGTACAATCCTTCTTCTTTTGGATACTTGCGGATTTCACTCCAGAAAAATGCTACGGTCTCTTTTGTTTTTTCATCCGTACCGAGCGACGACACATAACGCTCAAGAACATTACTGTACGTCACTGCGCGTCTATCTGTCATCGATGAATCGCTCGAATCATATTCTTCGTCATCGCTATGGTCGCTGCTTTCTTCGGAAGCAGATTTGTCGTCAGTCGGTTCGTAGGTGTCGCTATAGCTTTCCAGGTTGTATTTGATTTTATCGAACATCGCGTCAACCCCAGGAGAAACCGTATAAGCCCAGCGCTTCGATGATGAGGCGATAAGTGGTGTGCCTCGCGGACGTGTGCGTGCCAGACGGTCAAGCAGAGGCAATATCAATACGCGTTCATTGGCGCGGTCATTCAACGCAACATACGAATCAGCCATTCTGAGAGTCACATCAACATAGGTGGGCGAATCAGGAAAGAGTGTTTGAAATTCGCGTCCTGCGGCGATTGCGAGTTTGTGTTCGCCCATCGTCGCAAAAACGTTGACTACGCCCAGATACATTTCGCCTAAATATTTCGACTGCGGATACTCTTGTTTGAACGAGGTGAAGATGCGATAGGCGAAGGCACGGTTGAAAAATCCTGCGGCAGCTTTCTCTTCACTAGCGAATTCCGTCTTCGGGTCTGTGCCTGACAAAATCAAAGACAGGACGCCGTTCATAAAGCCCGGATGCTGATCAACTTCTGCAATATCTTTGTAGAGAGACAAATCGCCCGTGCCGATACGAGTTGGTGTTCCGGCAGCATCAATCATCACTTTGAACAAACGATAAAGTGCGTTTTCACGCGATGGGCTGGAGGCTTGTAAATTGCCCAGTAAATAGAGTGTATAAAGATAACGCGAGGCTTGGTCGAAATTGCCTATCGAGGCATACATCGCCGAAACCGTTTCGATTTCGTTTGCCGTCCAAACCGATGCACGAACTGGTTGTGGTGTGGACGGATTGGTGTTTACTTGAGTACTCGTATTGCGACCGACTCGCCGTTCTTCCAACTGTCGAAGCAAAGCTGATGCTTGTTCGTAATTGCCTTCATAAGAGAAGAAGCTGAATAGACGCCCTGCGGTTTGAAGGTCTATTGCGCCTGCTTTCACGCGGTCTTGCAAAGCGCGGCGAGCAATGCGGTAGCGTCCAAAACGACGCATCAAATCGTAATAATCGGCGGCGATTTTGCGCGACCAATTCGGATCAAAGACTGACGAGTAGACCTCTTCGGCAGCGCGGCGGTCACCTGCTTCTTCAAGAACACTTGCGCGAGTCTTTAAAAAATATGCCAATTCATTAGGAAATTTAGGTTGAAAAGAAGTCAAAACATTCAAGGCTTCTTTATCTTGATTGGCAAGCAGTAATTCTTCAACATAGTCTTTGACGGGTTGAACATTTGACGCATCGGCGGCTACAAGTTCAGCGAAGAAATCGGCAGGCTTAAATTCTTTGAGCGAGTAAGAACGCACCAGCCCCGCCGCCGCTTTGTAAATCGGCGCGCGGTCACCTGCGGGCAGAGCCTTGGCGAGTTCTTGCAGCGTCTTCACTTCGTCGGAGTATCGAGCGCGGTTGTGATAGAAAACAGCCAAGCGGCGCAGAGCATCAGGTGAGCGCCGTTTCAACTCGGCGTATTGATTCATTTCAGTTGCGGCTTTATCGAATTGCCCTGTGCGTTCGGCGAGTTTGGCAGAGTGTAGTCTGAGTCTCGCATCTTTCGGAAATTGCAATTCAAGCGTGTTGATGCGTTCAAGCGCGACTGCATAAGGACGGGAAACAGATGCACTGGTGCCAAAAAAGTCTTCATTGGTATAGAGCGCATCATCAACCAACTTCTGGGGCGCTCGATTGGGGTCAACGGGTCGAATCGGCGCGTTTGCACTGGCTGCACTGTTTTTATTCGCCGTGCCCTTAGGTGGTGAAGCTTTTTGTCCCGCCGCTGTTGTTGGAGATTTCTGAGCCGTAGATTTCGCCGTCGGTTTAGCTTTCTGCACGACTACAAATGTAGCCAACGCCACCGACGCAAACGAAATCAAAATTACTGCCGCAAAATATATTCGTCTTCGCATATTCTTACTCAATTTCTTGTTTGGCTTTTTGCTGAAAAAGCTTGCTCTAAAACTAAAGCTCTGTAATCCAAATCAACTGCCGCTTGATAGACTAATGGCTCGTGGTATTGGCGATGTAAAGAGCTTTTTTTACGCTGTAATTCATCTAATGATGCTTCTAACCATTTGCTTTTCTTTTTCAAAAAGCACACACATCTCAGCACGCTCCGTCATTCCTCTGCTAGTGAAATTTGCTGAACCCACAAGCGCGCTATCTTTGGCTATGAAAATTTTGGCGTGAAGTTTAGGATAGTGCCGAATACGATTGTGATTCTCTGCAATAAAATCTCGGATGTCATCCCGCATATCTTGATTGTGGGATAAAATCCATTCCTCAACATCTGTAAGAATACGCCATGATTTGCATCGCTCTATCAACGATTCAACATATTTTAAATTCAAATATGGACAAGCAATCGAAATATCTGTGTCACGCGCCATGCGAGCAATAGCAGCATCAAATGGCGACTGTCCGCCCTCTGTGCTTTCTCTTGTATGATAGATCAACTTGATACTCATAGGTGACTTTCTCAATTACCTGCCCGTTTTAACGGGTACCCGAAGGCAAGTAGGCTAGCCGTTGACGGCTAGAGGCTTTTTTACAATGATAGCCTCTCACCAATTCTCCTCAGCGCGTTTTAACGTGCTTACCCGATTCGGCTTTAGCCATCGGTTTCTTCTCTCTCCATTCGCTCTAATCGTTCATATATTGTGCCCTTCGTGTGATGCTCTTTTTGGTTACGAACATACTTCACGATCCACGGCAAATCTTTGGTGCCGAAACTCACCACGCCATAACCCGATTGCCATTCCAACAATTTGCGATTCGCAATCTCTTGGTTGATGTAATAGGAACTTGCGCCCTTTAATTTTCCTACCCACTCGCTGATGAGCAAGGTCGGTGGAATGCTTACCGCTAGATGAACATGGTTCTCTGTTCCGCCGATCTCATGAAAAATGCAGCCTGCCGTTTCAATAACGCTATGCTTGATTTGGTTATGCACACGCGCTTCGATATGTTCCGTCAGCACAGACACATTATTTTTAACGTACCAAACGAGGTGCAGATTGATTTCCGAATATACATTGCGCGGCATAATGTCACCTCTTTTCGGCTAAAGCCCTTGCCCAAAGCCCGTTGAAACGGGCTAATGATTTTTTGGTGCCCTTGCCCCCAGCCGTCAAACGGC
>JANMSG010001086.1:0-4569 GCA_031389065.1 Acidobacteriota bacterium
CAGTTGGCTGGTGAGCAAGGCGGCGCGTTCGCCTGCCTTATGGATCTCTTCCAAATGCTCGACGAGCGGATCGTTGGGGGCAAGGTGAAGCAGCGCCAGTTGGCTGTAGCCCAAGATGGCGGTCAGCAGATTATTGAAGTCGTGGGCGATGCCGCCGGCGAGTCTGCCGACAGCTTCCATCTTTTGCGATTGTCGAAACTGCTCTTCGAGGCGCTTTCTGTCGGTGATGTCAAAGAGTGTGGAATTGACCGTGAGAGAGTTGCCTTCGGCATCTTTGCTGGCTGTGGCGTTCAACAAGACGGGCATCGTGGAGCCATCTTTGCGAAGCATCTCGAACTCCATATCGTGCAAGAAACCCTGCTGTTTGAGTCGCGAGAAGTTGTTCTGAAACTCATCAAGGTTGTCGGTAGGAATGAGATTGGCAATGTTCATTTTTCCGATAACCTCCTCGCGAGAGTAGCCAAGCCAGGTGAGTTCGGTGTCGTTAATACGGATGAAAGTGCCGTCGAGATCCAGCGAGTGGTAACCACAAGGAGCATTGTTGTAGAGGTCGCTGATCTCTTCGGAAGACCTGCGTATTTCTTCTTCGGCTCGCTTGGATTCTGTGATGTCTGTTAATGTTCCAGTGATGCCGATCAATCGGCTTTCCTGGTCGAATTGCGGGCGACTCGATGTTCGTACCCAGCGAATGCCGCCTCTCTTGTCAAGGATACGGAATTCCGAGGGCTCCAGTTGACTGGCAAATGTCCGCTCTAAGCTTGCCTGCAACTCGTGCAAATCGTCTGGGTAGATGAAAAGGCTGAAAGGTCGGTTCAGAACCTCCTCAGCCGTGATCCCAAACATAGTCTTGATAGCCGGAGCAACATAGGTAAATCGCCCCTGTGTGTCCATGGTAAATACAACATCATTGAGGTTTTCGACCAGTGAGCGGTAACGTTCTTCCGACTGGTGCAGGGAGTCCTCCATCTGCTGCCGAATGGCAATGTCACGCTCTAAGGATTGCTTAGTCTGTTCCACCTGCTCCACCTTCTCTTCGAGCTTGCGGATAAGGGCCTCATTATGACTCTTGAGGTAGGTCAGTTCCTCTACGCCTGGGTTATGAGGCACAACGGACCGGTCAGCCTTAGTTCTCTCAATAATCTCTACCAGATTCTTGATGAAAATGTCCGGCTCTTGGGGTTTAACAATGAACTCATCCGCCCCTAAGTTTATCGCCAGGTTTCGATCTCGAGGGTCTGTGTAGGTAGCTGTATAAAAAACGAAAGGTATTTTCTTCAAGCGAGAGTCCCGCTTCCAGGCGCGGCACAAAGCATAGCCGTCCATGTCTGGCATCAAGATATCGGAGATGATCATTTGCGGCGGGCTTTGCCTGGCTGCCTCCAGTGCCTCGCGGCCATTAGTTACTGCCATCACCTCATAGCCATGGACTTCCAAGAGCACCTGTAGCAGGTAGCGGTCCTTTTCGTTATCCTCAACAATCAGGATTCTGGTCATGGCGTCCCTCGGTTGTCAGTCCCAGGGTCTGACAGGTATTGCTCGATAACACTCATAAACGTTTCGGGGTCTATAGGCTTTTCGATATAACCAGCACACCCGGCCGCAAGTGCGCGATCTCTGTCGCCGACCATTGCGTAGGAAGTCACAGCGATGATGGGAACCAGATCAAGCGCAGGGTTACCGCGCAGCACCCGCGCCACCGCATAGCCGTCCAGCACGGGTAACTGAATATCCAAGAGGATAAGCGCCAGTTCTGCCCGTCCGGCCATTTCGATCCCTTCTTGCCCGTCGTGCGCCTGAATCACTTCATATCCATGCTTTTCAAGGATAAATGTGACCAAATACAGGCTCTTCTCGTTATCTTCGATGACCAAAATCCGCTTCTTCATTTCTCGACTCCGAAAATGTGGAGCAAACTGTTAGTTTGCTGTGTTTTTCTGGTTTAAGGGCGCAACGCTATCTGACAGCTTGCGCTACATCTATAGTTTTCCCAAGTGAGATGTGGATAGTAGGCAGTAAGCAGAGTGTAGAAAGCCGGTGTTACGTATTTAACTGCCGACTGCCGACTGCCGACTGCCGACTGCCGACTGCCTACTCGATCCACAACTCAAAGAGGCTCACTATATGACTCCTTTACGCCGTACGGTAGAACGAGTGTGAAGGTACTCCCCACATTCCACTGGCTTTCCACGTGAATTTCGCCGCCCAGTAATTTAGTCAATCGCTTACAAATGTCCAATCCTAATCCGCTCCCCTGATGTCTGCGCGCCAGCCTGCTATCGAGTTGCTGGAAGGCTATGAACAGCTTGCCGATATCTTCCGGCTTGATGCCGATGCCGGTGTCTGCCACGCTCGTCAACAGACGCTTATCACTGATACGGCATTCGATACGAATCTCGCCTTTTTCGGTAAACTTGATGGCGTTGTTGACCAGGTTGAGCAGTATCTGTTCCACCCGCCGAGGGTCGCTAATAATCTCGTTCACCTCCGGCGCAATGGCTGTAGTAATTGTCAAACGCTTGGCAAGAGCTTGTGACTCCATCTCTTGAGCGGTTTTATTTATCAGGCTGCGCAAATCGAAGGACTCCAGATAAATCTCCATTTGTCCGGCTCCAATCTTTGAGAGGTCTAACACTTCGTTGATGAGGTTCAGCAAATGGCAGGCGCTGCTTTTGACCATTGCAAGTTGCTTGCGTTGTTCTTCATTGAGGGTGCCGACCATGCCTTGCAAGATGATGCCAGTGAAGCCGATGATAGAATTGAGCGGGGTGCGCAACTCGTGCGACATAGTGGCCAGGAATGCCGATTTCAGGCGGTCGGCTTCTTCTGCTCGTTCTTTGGCGACGGCCAGTTCGGCTATGCGTTCGGCAACCTTATCTTCCAAATCATCACGAGCGCTTCTTAAATCTTCTTCCGCCAGTTTGCGCTTAGTGATTTCGTTCTCCAGATTTTTGATAGCCGCCGCGAGCTCTGCTGTCCGATTGATGACGCGCTGCTCCAATTCGATATTGAGTTCGCGGGTTTCTTCCTCCGCCTGCTGGCGCTCGATGTCCGTCTTAGATAGCAATCCGGCATTCCACAAGATGAGCGAAGTGAGAATGATGATGTTTGACAGCGTAAATATCGCCAACCCAAACTCTAAGCCATACAGGCCGGCTCGCTCACCGATCAACCTCAACCAACCGACCAGAAACGGCACCGCAATCGCAGCGGGCAGCAGGCGACGCAGCATCATACCGCCAATGGTTTGGTTCGTAATAATTTCCATTAGCCCGCGATCAGGATGGGTGAACAGGAGCGCAAGACTAAAAAGGATGAACGCCAATGCAGTATGGATTGCCATCTGCGCATTGGCGGCGAGGAGATAGATAGAGGTGACGCCAAACGCATAGCCAATGAAGCTCAGCAATCCGATTAAGCCAGTTATCAGGGCCAAAAACTGGGCAATTCGATAGCCTTTCGGCTTATCTATTAGCAGGAGTGCGGTGCTTATCAGGAGAAAATTAACGGCTGTCGTGGGTGCCATCCGTCCTGCATAGGATGATCCAACAGCTTCTTTCATCACTCTAAAGAGCAATTGGTCAATGCCCAAATCCCAATCGAAAAAATACTCGCCGAAGGACAGCACCCCGATCACCATCACCATACTGGCACACACGTAGGCCGACTGATGTTTGAGTTGATCAGGCTTCTCACTTTGTAGTATAAGCAATGAGATGCTAGCCAGCAGAAAGGCTAGAGCGGAATTGGCCTTCATCGCAACCCACTTGGGAAGGACGCTTTTCAGAACTGTAATATCCAGTAGCCAGCCAGCCAGTACCAAACAACTGAGAAGAATAATGACCACGCAGGCTCTTCGTGAAAAGGTTTTGAATGAAGAGATTAAATGAAGAGTGGGCTGACTTACCATATTTGACCTACCCCGGCTACCCTATCCTGGCAGCGCCCCAAAGATAATGAGTCTACTTGAACTGTGGATAGTGTAGGCAATAGGCAGTAAGGATGTGCAATTCAAGAACTGCCGACTACTTACTTCCTCTCAAATCACCTGCTTTCGAATGAAGACCTGTTAACAACATAAGAACTGCCTACTAACCACAAATCATTTGAGAAAACCATATATTTCTTACAACACTCTCTCTAAACTCGACTTTGTACAAAATCAGTGTGAATAACAGACGGCTTGAGCCAAGCGAAACAACTCGGTCTCTGGAATTAACCGCACATCAAGGTCATGGGGTGATGTCAAATAATTGAAATTGCCCCATAAATGGCGGCCTACTGTCGCCAAAATATCGGCAAAGGTCGCCTATAGCTTCTCATACCATGCCGTGCATTGGATTGGCACTTTCCCATCCGGGTGCTGCGCCTTGGTCAGCAGGGCGACCAGGGAATAGAGACCCAACAGACACAGCCTGGTGCGCTCAATCGCCAAGTCTGAATTGGTCAGGGTCAGGCGGGCTTGGCCGACGAGCCCGCCGCTTGGATCGCTGACCGTACCAAGGAGGGTCGAAGTCACCGCTTGCGCCGCCGCAGAGCTGGGAAGAGACATCGCGAGATACAACAGCACCA
>JANMSG010001108.1:0-5478 GCA_031389065.1 Acidobacteriota bacterium
TGTTTACCGGTGGTCAGAGACCGCCTCTCAGCCATTAGGGTAAAAATCATGTCTATTCGCATAGAAAATAACGGCGCAATTACCACAGTCATCCTGCATCGCCCGGAGGTTCGCAACGCGGTTGACCACCAGACGGCTCAAGCTTTAGCCGACGCTTTCCGCGAATTTGAAGCGGACGACGCGGCATCCGTAGCCATTTTGTACGGCGAAGGTGGGACGTTTTGCGCCGGAGCAGACCTCAAGGCAATCGCGCAACAGGAGGGCAATCGCACGGAATTTGATGGCGACGCGCCAATGGGACCAAGTCGTATGGTTTTGAAAAAGCCCGTCATTGCGGCGATTTCAGGCTATGCGGTTGCCGGAGGGCTTGAGCTTGCCTTGTGGTGCGATTTGCGAGTGATGGAAGAAGACGCGATTATCGGCGTGTTTTGCAGGCGTTGGGGAGTGCCTTTGATTGATGGCGGGACGATTCGTTTGCCGCGTTTAATTGGCTTGAGCCGCGCCCTCGATTTAATTCTAACGGGAAGAGCGGTAGACGCAAACGAAGCGTTGAGCATAGGACTTGTCAATCGCGTAGTCCCGAAAGGAACGGCAAGAGAAGCCGCCGAAAAACTGGCAAACGAAATTGCCGCGTTTCCGCAAATCTGTATGCGCGGCGACAGACTCTCCGCATACGAGCAATGCGCTTTGAGTTTTGATGAAGCGATTGCTAACGAATTCCAACACGGATTGGAGTCATTGAAAGCGGAAGGGCGCGAGGGCGCGGCGCGATTTGCCAGCGGCGCAGGTCGTCACGGCAACTTCAAAGATCAATGAAGTATGCAGATTATTGAGAAAACTCCTTTCAGTGTGCGGTCAGCGATTTATCATTTGAAAAAAGATGATGATTTGGAATTCATCCTGTTTCCAATGATTCATGTCGGAACGCAAAAATTCTATGATGATGTTTATGAACGCTTATCCAAATGCGATTTGATATTTGCCGAAGGTGTGCAATCCAAAAAAGTTAGTTTGCTTACGCTCTCCTATAGAATTGTAAAGAGAATTAAAAGACTGGAACTTGTCACGCAAGGCGATGCGCTGAGACTTTCCGATTTCTCTGAAAAAATTATCAATACAGATATGCGTGGACGCGCTTTTGATGAAGGTTGGTTGGCGCTGCCTTTGATGACGAGAATGATGTTGTATTTAGGCATTCCTATCTTTGTAATCTATCTGCTCATTTTTGGAACCAGACAAACGATTGCTGAAAATATGGGATTGGATGATTTGCCCGGACGTGATGAGATTCTTTACACAGAAGACTTTCTTGAAGGGTTTCATTCTTTGTTGATAGATAAACGTGATCGTTTGTTACTCAACAACATTAACCAACTTGACGCAAAAAATAATGGCAAAAAAATCGTAGGCATTGTTTATGGCGCAAGTCATATGCGTAGCGTCATCAGATTATTGGGTAACCTGAACTACAGAGTAGTTGATTCAGAGTGGTTGATGGTATTTGATATGTAAATATTTCAGGTAATGATAAAAAGGTAATACCGAGAAATCCTGCCGCGTAGCGGCAAACTGAATTTAGCCAGGTGTTTCAACGCCTGGAACCGATAGGAACATTGATCCCCTTCGTCGCGTTAGCGACGGCTGAATTCAAGCGTCGCTGACGCGACGCGAACTCCTAAACCTCGCCCACCGTGCGCTGAAGCACACGGCTAAAATCAAGCCGCCGCTACGCGGCGAAAAGACAGCAGCATTACTTTTTTATCACTACCAATATTTCAAAACAGTTCTGGCTACACTTTTCACTTTCGCGCCCAGAACAGAATGCGATTGTAGGTGTAAAGAAAAGGTCGCGTCTCTTCCAGTCTCGGCATCAGACGCTCGCGGTAACGCTCTAAAAATAATTCGTACATCTCTTCCGGCATACGCTTTTGATAATCAGTAAGCCGGGTTCCCTTCACCCATTCAACAACATTCTCTCTTGAATCAAGCGAATGCGCGTAAACTTGCAAGCGCACAATTTGCTCTTTGTAACCGAGTTTGTGCAACAACACGGCATACTGCTCAGGTTCCAACAAAGGATTATCTCGAATGTATCCTTCAAGGGCTTCACGAAAAGGACTCTCGTTTGCAATTTCATCGGCGATGATATGTGATTGATGATGATGATTGGCGGGAACTTGCACGGCGATTTGTCCGCCTTCTGCAACCGCCGTGGTCAAACACCGCAATAACTCTTCGTGATGATCTACCCAATGCAAAGCGGCATTGGAAAAGATTAGATCGAATTGCCCATAAGCTAAAAAGCTCTCGCTCTCTGTGGCAAAAGTTTCAATGTCGCTTTTCTCAAAACGCAAGCCATCGCCAGCTAATACTTCAGCTTTTTCAAGCATCGCGCCGGAATTATCGAAGCCTACGGTTTCACGCGCCTGAAAAAAACGATGCAGCGTTTCAGTAGGTTCGCCCGTGCCGCACCCTAAATCAGCCACGCGCATATCGGGCTGCGGTTTCACAAGCGACATCAAATCAAAGAAAGGGCGCTTGCGCTCATCCTTGAATTTTTCGTATTGCTCTGGATTCCAAACGTCTTTCATGGCACGTGGTTACTCCCAATTGATCAAAACTTGAGCCCGGAAATCCTTCTGAACACTAATAGATTGGCTGTCTCAAACGTGTAACGAATTCCGCCTCGACGCTATCGGCTGATTTCCTGCGGACAAATTATTTTTGTCGAGCCTTGATCTGCGCTTGCGCCCGTTTCAAGTTCTCTTGCGCGACCGCGAGTTCCGGTTTCAGGCGCAGTGCTGTAGAAAAATGAGCAATACACTCTTCCAGTTTCCCCAACGCCAGCAAAACGAGTCCCATATTATTATGCGCTTCCGCACTGTTCGGATTGAGCCGCAACGCCTCGTTTAATTGCTCGATGGCTTCTTGCGCCTTACCTTGACGCGCCAGCAACAACCCTAAATTTGTGCGCACATCTGCGTCGTTTGGTGCCAGATCTCGCGCCTTCTCAAATTGCGGCAGCGCCTCATTGAGTTTCCCCTGTTTCGCCAGAGCCAAGGCTTTCTCCATATAAGCTTTGGCAGAGTTCGGCTCAACGCCCAGAGCGAGCTCGTAATACTCTATGGCTTCTGTAAACTTACTTTGATAGGCAAGCGTCATCCCCATATTAATGAGCCCGTCGTAATAGTTTGGATTGATACGTATGGCTTCACCGAAATGCTTGACGGCTTCCTCGTATTTCCCCTGCCGACCGAGAACATGCCCTAGATTATATTCGATGACCAGATTGTTGGAGGTCACAGACAAAGTATGCGAAAACAGCGTCACGCTGTCGCGCCACAATCGAACCTGCATCCAGGTTAAGGCTGCGAAAATCAAAAGCGCAGCAGCAGCAATGCCCGCAACGGCGGCGCGAGGCAGGCGTTTCACCTCTACGAAATCGGCGGCAGCAAAAACCAGCGCCATAAAAAGTCCTATCGAAGGAAGGTAATGGTAACGATCAGCCATTGCTTGTCCGCCGACTTGCACAAGCCCTACGACTGGAACCAGCGTTCCTAAAAACCATAGCCATCCGATGATCAGAAAAGGTCTTTGCGTCGCTTGGCGCAAGGCAATTACGGTTATAGAGATGAGCAACAAGAATGCCGCGGAGACTTTCCACACCGGCAGATTTGCTTCAGAAAACGGATAATAAACGCCCAGCCTGTTCGGCACAAATGTCAGGATAAGATATTTCGCGTACGAGACCAGCGCGTTGGCAAAACGCATGGAAAGCGGCTCATCTACAAGCGCCCGCACAGCACCGCCATGCGATTGCGCCAGATAAGTTACGATCATCGAAATCGCCACCAATGCAAATAGCGGAAGCTTTTCTCGAACCAACAGCGACAAGTCTTTCAGGAATGTTTTGCTGCCATCTACAGGCTTCCATTGCAGACGCTTGAGGGGCCAGAAATCCAACAAGAGCAAGACAAAGGGCAAGGTCACAAGCATAGGTTTTGCCATCAGCCCCAACGCCAGCGCGGAGATGACCAGGGCATATCGCTTCCACGAAACAGATTCCGTGTAACGCACGTAAGCCAGCAAAGCCAGTAGTCCGAAAAGGGCACTCAAGGTGTCTTTGCGTTCAGCAGCCCAAGCCACAGATTCTACGTGAAGCGGATGCAAAGCAAATAACGCCGCCACCATCGCGCTTTGCCAAAGAGTCCCGGTCACGCGTCTGAGAAAGAAATAAAGAAGCCCTGTGTTGAAGATGTGAAGCAACACATTCGCGAACAAATGTCTGCCCGCCACCAAACCAAAAAGTTGGCTGTCGAGCATATGCGAAAGCCAGGTGAGCGGGTGCCAGTTGGCAGCGTAAAAGGTTGTGAATGCCCACTTGACGCCTTCAACTGTCAGACCATTTGAGACCATGGGATTGTTGGTGATGTATTGATCGTCATCCAGGCTAATGAACTGGTGATTGATGACTTGCCCGTAAACTGCCAGCGTGACAACTGCCAGCGCAACGACAATCAAGATATCGCGGCGATAAGGATTCCCTGTCGTTTGCACAGACTTTGCGGCAACGCGTTTCTCGCTCTGTCGCTGCTTGTCTGTACCGAAAGGGACAGGAACTTGGTCTTTTGTTTTGCCTGTTTTCTTAGACACATCTTCTCCTCGATAACAGGCATTCAAACATTCTTGAGGAAGATTCGGTAGCTGGACAAATTACTCGTGGCATGTGAGCCGCAATGCTAGCACAAGGGCTGAATCTGAAACAAGAATTTCAAAAAAGGCAATTCTCACAAGGCTTTTCGATCACTCAACAACACTTCGTTGAGTGAACCTGTGCGATAGCCTTCAAGGTCTAGCGCAACATATTTGAAACCAAACGCTTTGAGCGTTGCTGACATTTGTTGAGCCGTTTCAATATTCAAAGCGCGAGGCATTTCATCTTCGGAAATTTCGATTCGCGCAATCTCTTCGTGATGACGAACTCGCACTTGTCGAAAACCCATTTGTCGCAAAGCGCTTTCGGCGCGATCTACTGCGGAAAGTTTTTCAATCGTCACCATCTGACCGTAAGGAACACGCGAAGACAAACAAGCAGACGCAGGTTCATCCCACGTCGGGAGCGCGGCGCGGCGCGACATCTCGCGAATGTCTGCTTTTGTCATTCCGCATTCCAGTAGTGGCGATT
The DNA here is from genome assembly GCA_031389065.1 of Acidobacteriota bacterium. Lineage (GTDB taxonomy): Bacteria > Acidobacteriota > Blastocatellia > UBA7656 > UBA7656 > JACQDB01. The sequence goes on from JANMSG010001108.1 coordinate 5,186, forward strand.
GCACTTGAAGTTCATGCGCCGCTTGACGACCCGGACGATAATCGCCTACGTCGTCAGCATTCGTGCCGTCGCAAATCACCTTGTAGCCGCGCGTTTCGGCAAATGTATTCATCTTTGTGTAGAGTTCCGATTTGCAAAAATAGCAACGGTTCGGTGGATTGCTGGTGTAGTTCGCGTCCTTGAATTCTTCGGTAAAAATGATTTTATTCATTGGAATGTGATGAGTCAAAAATAAGGAAAGATAAATTTGCATTAATTTAAAGTTCTAGAGAAGCTGAAAGTTCAGTTCCTAC
>JANMSG010001134.1:0-8102 GCA_031389065.1 Acidobacteriota bacterium
GGGAAAGGTTGCGCTTCCAGCATCTTGACGATTTCAGCGGACGGTTGTTTGTACTGGGTAAGTGTTTGTGCGAAAGCCGTCGCCTGAATGATGAAAAATATTACGAGGATAAACATGAATCGTTTACGCATAGTTGCCTCCGAATCAGTTGATTTGAATCCGTTCCACTGAAATGATGAAGCGAAGAATATTTCTTCTTAGAGTGATGGGTTTTCACCCTCTTGTTCGATTTCGTATCGCGTCGTAATTGTTGCCGAGGTGCTCAACATAGCAGAGACGCTACAATACTTGGTTTCGGATAATTCAATGGCTTGAGCTACAGCTTTCTCGTCTATGTTATGCCCTTTAACGAAATGGATGACTTCGATGGTTGTATAAATACGTGGGTGTTCTTCGCGTCTTTGACCGCGCACCTCAATTTCGTATGAAGTGACTCGCTGGCGTTTTTTTTGCAGTATGGAAGAGACGTCTGCGCCTGTGCAACCGCCCAATGAAATCAGCAATAATTCCATAGGTGTAGCGGCTGTTCCATTTTCGTGAGCAAAGCTTGTAATGACGGCGTGCCCACTTGGCGATTCGCCTATGAATTGTTCATTGCCTGCAAAACGGAGTTTCGCGATTTTGATTACGGGAGCGATTTCGTTTGACATGATTGATTCCTTCAGATGTGCAATTGAAAAAGTAATATACCCATCAAAGCCTGATGATACAACATCGCTTCGTAAAAGATTGGGTCTGGAATTTTATTGTACTGGTTTAGTGATTTACTGAAAAAAGAGATGGTGAAGAAAATTTGTAGTTCAATATCGCCCCAAAATAAAATGAGGCTCAATCAAGAGCCTCTTTTATGACAACTAAAGAAAAATAATGGTGCCGAAGCTGGGACTCGAACCTCTATAGGTCGTCCCACACATTTCAGCAAGATCTTGTGGTGGGGATGGAGAGACTCGAACTCTCACGGGTTGCCCCACACGCCCCTCAAACGTGAGCGTATACCATTTCGCCACATCCCCACCACAAAATCTGTTTTCTCAAACAACCATCACTATTAAAGCAATGCAGTTAACTAAGGTGTCTTTTTGGCTGGCGGTTTCGCATCCGGCTTCTTCGGGTCAGCCGGTTTCGCCGCTCCTTTATTATCAGCAGGCGGGGTCGTCGCATTTCCCGCGGGCGGCGTTACAGGAGTAACTCCGGGAGTCGTTCCGGGAGTTTGCTCGGTCGAAGAAGGCATAACCGGACTTTGTGTTTCCGGTGTTATCGGCTGAACTTCAGCAGGACCTATGCCTTCACCCGCAGACTTTTTGGTGAAAAGCCCCGGAATCGAAAACACAAAGGCAATTAAAAAGAAGGCAATCGCTGCCGCGATCGTAACCTTTGCCATCACCGATTGTGTGCCGCGAGGCCCGAATGCCGATGAATTCGCGCCGCCGCCAAATACCGCCGACGCATCCGATTTGCCCGGCTGCAAGAGCACGAACATAATCAATATAAAACAAGAGATGATATAAAGTACGGTTAAAAGGGTTTCCAATTTCTCAGCCTCTGATTACTTATAATTTACAATCTTTGCAAACGATTCCGGGTCAAGACTTGCTCCGCCGACGAGCGCGCCGTCAATATCGGCTTCGCTCATTAACGCTGCGATGTTATCGGGTTTGACGCTGCCGCCATAAAGAATTCTCATTCCTTCAGCGATTTGATCTGCAAACATCTGGCGGACGCTGGAACGGATAAAGGAGTGCATCTGCTCTGCCATTTCAGGGGTTGCAGTGCGTCCTGTGCCGATTGCCCAGACCGGTTCGTAAGCGGTTATGATAAGTGACGCTTCTTCATGTGTCAAGTTTCGCAGTCCTTCAGATAGTTGTCTGGCGACCGTCTCTTCGGCTCTACCCGAATCGCGCTCTTCTAAAGATTCGCCGACACAAACAACTGGCAACAACTTTGCTCCAATCGCCGCGCGAATTTTTTTATTCACCGATTCGTCGGTCTCGTAATAGAATTGGCGACGCTCCGAATGACCAATTATGGCGTATTTCGCCCCAGCATCTTTCAACATCGTAGCGGATACTTCGCCTGTAAAGGCTCCTTGCTCAATCTCTGCTGCGATGTCTTGAGAGCCAACTGCAATGTTTGAACCTTCCAGTTTGTCTGCGAGCGTTTTGATGGCTGTAAATGGCGGAGCAAGCAAAATGTCGCAGTGTGTTGCGGCGACAACAAGTGATTTGAATACTTGAACGAATTCCAACACATCAGGAATCGTTTTATACATCTTCCAATTTCCGGCAAGTAAAGGTCTTCGCATAATTTTTAATCGCTATTTCTTCTTCTCAGGAACTTTTGTGGGTGGTGTAGCCGTTATTTTTAGTTCAGCAGGCTTTTCCGAACGGCTCAATAAAATAACGCTATGACCCGATTGCGGGTCCTTTTTGATTCTTATCAAAGCCTCGTCTCTTGCGCCCTTACTCAAAGTATATTCAAAGTTATCGGGATCTTTGATGTTGGTAATCACCTCCCATCCATTGCTCTTAATTGATTTTTCATAAAACTCATTGATCTTTTCAACAGAGTCTCTGGATTCAAATATAAGCATGGCGCTGCTGACGCCATTGACAGGACCATACTGGACATTAATGATGGTTGATTTTTTATATTTAGGCAGGTCTTTAATCTCTGATTGTCCGGAAACAAAGAAACTGGGGAGTTGCATCTCTTTATTTTGTTGCGGCGGATTTTGTTGCGGCGGGTTTCCGAGTCCCGCATCTTTTTCCGCTTGCGCAATCGGGTCCACTGAAGAGTTAGCCGAAGGCTCCGGGTTTGGATTTGTGCCTGGTTCAGCTCTTGATGTTTCACCTTTAGTTTTGTTGTCAACCTGAACGTCGCTGTAAGCAGGCTTACCAAAATTACAGCCAAAAACAAAGAGGCTCGAAATCAATAATAGAACGAAAATAACTTTCTTCATAAAAACTCCTGATCCCTACTGCAAATACTTCTATGCTTTCTCACTCAATGCGGCAACCCCTGGGAGGATATCGCCCGCTAAAAATTCAAGCGATGCGCCGCCGCCCGTCGAGATGTGAGTGATGCGGTCAGCAACTCCCGCTTCGGTGACTGCGGAAACAGAATCTCCACCACCTACAATTGTTGTCGCACCCGATGAAGCAACCGCTTCGGCAATAGCGCGAGTACCCGTGTCGAAAGGCTTGCGCTCAAACATACCCATAGGACCGTTCCACACCACCGTCTTCGCCGTTTTGATTTTTTCTGAGAACTCCTCGACAGCCTCTTCGCCAATATCGAGCCCCGCTTCGTCCGGCTTGATTTCGTAAACCGAACAAAGATGAAAATCAACCGTTTCGGTCTCTTTGTTCCAGAAAGATTTGTCAACCACCAGATTATCGGCGGGCAATAGCAATTCAACGCCGCTTGCTGTGGCGCGTTGCAATAAATCTCGCGCTAAATCGAGTTTGTCGTCCTCTACAAGCGAACGGCCGGTTTCAACCCCTTGCGCCTTCAAGAAGGTGTAAGCCATTGCGCCGCCTATCAAAATCGAATCGGCTGACTTCAATAAGTTTTCGATAACAGCAATTTTATCGGAGACTTTTGCACCGCCTAAAATAACCACGAACGGACGTTCAGGGGTTTCAAGCGCCTTGCCCATATAACGCAACTCTTTTTCCATCAAAAGCCCTGCCGCGCTTTTTTCAACAAAGTGCGTGATGCCTTCTGTCGAAGCGTGTGCGCGATGCGCCGTCCCGAACGCGTCGTTTACGAAAACGTCTGCGAAGGCTGCCAACTGCCTGGCAAACTCTGGGTCATTTTTCTCTTCGCCCTCGTGAAAGCGCACGTTTTCGAGCATCAAAACATCGCCCGTTTCGAGCCCGTCCACCAAAGTGAGAACCTCTTCCCCGATTGAATCCGGTGCAAGTTTCACTTCTTTGCTGAGCAATTCGCTCAATCTTTTTGCCGCAGGAGCCAGCGAATATTTCGCATCGGGCTTACCCTTTGGTCTGCCAAGATGCGAGGCGAGAATGACTTTTGCGCCTTTTTCAATGGCGTGTGAAATGGTCGGCACGGCACCGCGTATGCGCGTGTCATCGGTTATCTCGTTGTTGTCATCGAGCGGCACGTTGAAATCAACACGTATAAAAACGCGCTTGTCTGCCAACTCTAAATCTGTGATGGATAGCTTCATAATCAGTGGTCGGTGATCGGTGGTCGGTGGTCGGTAGTCGGAAGAAAAATTCTTGCAGGCTACCGACCACTGACTACCGGCTACTGTTTAGAGTCCTTTTTCAACAAGGAAAGCGATGAGGTCAACGACGCGAGACGAATAGCCCCATTCGTTGTCATACCACGAAAGCAGTTTGACCAAATTGCCTTCCAACACCATTGTGTAGTCGGCATCCAAAATTGACGAATGCGGGTTGCCGCGAAAATCTATCGAAACCAGCGGCTCTTCCGAATATTGCAGAATGCCTTTGAGTGGGCCGTCGGCTGCGGCTTTCATCACTTCGTTGATTTCAGCTTTCGATGTTGATTTTGCAATCTCTGCGGTCAAGTCAACGACCGAAACATTCGGCGTTGGCACGCGCAACGAGAAACCGTCGAGTTTGCCTTTGAGTTCAGGAAGCACCAAGCCTATGGCTTTTGCTGCGCCTGTTGAAGTCGGAATGATTGACAGCGCAGCAGCCCGCGCGCGACGCAAATCACTATGTGGCAAATCAAGCAGGCGTTGGTCATTGGTATAAGAATGGATGGTGTTCATCAATCCTTTCTTGATCGTAAAATTATCGTGTAACACTTTCGCAATGGGCGCCAGACAATTCGTCGTGCAGGACGCATTGGAAATGACGTGATGCTCTTGCGGATTGTAGGTTTCGTGGTTTACGCCTAGAACAATGGTGATGTCTTCGCCTTTGGCGGGAGCCGAGATGATGACTTTTTTTACTGTCTCGCCGAGATGTTTTTCCGCCTGATCACGATTGGTGAATAAACCGGTTGACTCAACAACGATTTCTGCGCCTACTGAAGCCCAATCAATCTTTGCTGGGTCGCGTTCTGAGAAGACGCGAAACTCGTCGCCATTGACCGTGATGCTGTTTTCGCCCGCCTTGATGTCGGCATCGAGATTGCCAAGTACAGAGTCGTACTTGAGCAGATGCGCCAGCGACTTTGTATCGGTGATGTCATTTACAGCAACGAAATCAATGTCGTCCCGTTGTAGTGATGCGCGCAAGATGTTGCGTCCGATTCTTCCAAACCCATTTATACCAACTTTGATACCCATCAAATTGCCTCCTGAAAATATCTTTGAATGAACCACTATCTATTTGAAAACCCGTATAAAAAAGAACTATCGAAATTATAGGATGAGGTAGCCGTTGTCAAGCATACGAAATTTTCAGCTCAACCGAATTGCTCCTATCACCTCATCTCTTCAAACAGACAGCTATACCGTCGCGGATTGGCAAGATGGTTGTGAGCAATTCTTCTGACGAATAAATCAGCCGATTGAATTCCAGTACGCCTTGAGTGTATTTGTCCGTTTCATTGCGAGCCACCCTGCCGCTCCACAATACATTGTCTGTGATGAATAAACCGCCACTTTTTACGCGAGGCAAGGCGGCGCGACAAGCGTCAGGGTATTGATGCTTGTCCACATCGTTGAAGATTAAATCGAATTCGCCTTCAATAGAACGGAGCAATTCCATGGAATCACCGGTTAGCATTTCGATTCTGTCGCCAACACCGGCGCGTTCGATGTATCCAAGCGCTTCTTCGCGATTCTTTGTGCTTCCGTCTGTATAATAAACTTTGCCGCCATCACCCACTGCACGCGCCAGCCAAATCGTCGAATAGCCAATCGCCGAGCCCATCTCGAATACGCGCTTTGCCTTGATCAACTTCGCGTATTGATAAAGCACACGGGCAACGGCTGGCCCGATGATTGGAATGTTGCGTTGCCGCGCTTGCTCTTCCATTTCAAGCAACACTTCATCGCGCCCAGGCAAGATGTCATACATATATTTTTCAACTGCCGGGTCAAGGAACCCTTCCATAATAATCAACCCTCCGATTAATTTTTTGTGAACAATAAAAAGGGTAACTATATTGAGACTGACAGACAAGGAGTCAATCTGTTATCATACTTCGTTTATTTTACGACTGGGAAAGAAGACTATATGCAAACAAGAGATGATATTCGCAACATAGCTATTATTGCTCACGTTGACCACGGCAAAACGACGCTGGTAGACGCGATGCTGAAACAATCAGGACTATTTCGTGATAACGAAGCCGTAGCCGAACGCATGATGGATTCGATGGATTTAGAACGCGAACGCGGCATCACGATTATGGCTAAAAATGCCTCCGTACATTACGGCAACTACAAGATCAATATTGTTGACACGCCTGGGCACTCGGATTTCGGCGGCGAAGTCGAGCGCGTCTTGAAGATGGTAGACGGCGTAATGCTGCTGGTTGACGCCAGCGAAGGGCCGCTTCCACAAACCCGCTATGTGCTTTCAAAAGCGCTGGATTTGAATCTTCCGGCAATCGTCGTGATCAACAAGATAGACCGGCAAGACGCGCGCGTTGATGAAGTCGTCAGCGAAATCTTTGACCTCTTCATTGATTTGGACGCGACCGATGAACAAGTGGATTTCCCTACGATTTTCGCTATCGCCCGCGAAGGCATAGCAAAGCTAACTATGGAAGATGAGAGCGCGGATTTGAAGCCGCTCTTTGAGCAGATTATCAAAACCATTCCGCCACCCGTCGCGCCTGTAGATGGCGTGTTACAAGTCCTCGTCACCAATCTCGATTACGATGATTACGTGGGTCGTCTGGCAATCGGCAAAATCTTTTCAGGCTCGATTGCCGTAGGTGATCAGGTTTCGCTGTGCAAACTCGATAGCTCGATTCAAAAAACCCGGGTCTCGAAACTCTACGCGTATGAAGGTTTGAAGAAAGTGCCAATTGAAAAAGCTTCGGCAGGCGAGATTATTTCAATCGCCGGCATAGACGAAATCTATATAGGTGAAACGATTACATCCGTGGACGACCCGAAGCCTCTACCTAAAATTGTCATTGATGAGCCAACTATTGCGATGGTTTTCGGAGTCAACACCTCGCCGTTTGCCGGGCGCGAAGGCAAGTTCGTAACGTCGAGAAAAATTCGCGAACGATTGGATAAAGAGACGCTTGCCAACGTGGCGATTCGCGTCGAGCCTACCAATTCAATGGATAGTTTCAAGGTATCAGGTCGTGGCGAGTTGCAGCTTGCGATTTTAATCGAGATGATGCGCCGCGAAGGCTACGAACTGCAAGTATCAAAGCCGGAAGTCATTACCAAGAATGAAGACGGGCGTAAGCTTGAACCGATTGAAACAGCGGTTGTTGATTGCCCTGAAACATTTATAGGCGTCGTGACCGAAGCGTTAGGCAGACGCAAAGGGCGTATGGTGAAGATGGTCAATCACGGAACCGGTCGCGTGAGAATGGAATTTGAAGTTCCGTCGCGTGGTTTGATTGGCTTTCGCAGTGAATTTTTGACTGACACCAAAGGCACAGGTTTATTGAATACCATATTTTTGCGATGGGATGAATGGCAAGGAACGATTTCTCAACGCATCACAGGGGCGCTGGTATCAGACCGCTCAGGCTCTGCGACGACCTACGCGCTGTTCAATCTTCAAGAGCGTGGCGAATTGTTCGTCAAACCCAATACGGAAGTGTATGAAGGCATGGTTGTGGGCGAAAATTCCCGTGATGTTGATATGGACGTCAACGTAGTGAAAGAAAAGAAACTCACGAATATGCGCGCCTCGTCAGCAGATGACGCAATGCGCCTCGTACCGTTCCGCGTCTTATCATTAGAGCAGGCGTTAGAGTTTATCCGCGAAGATGAATTGGTCGAAGTCACACCTGATTCAACTCGCATGCGAAAGAAAATTCTCGCATCGAATATGAGACCAAAAGGACGACCTACCGAGTAATTATTCTAACCACGAAGAACACAAGGAACACAAAGAGAGTAAAAAAAATCTCTTTGTGTTCTTCGTGGTTCAAGTAATCAGAGATGAAAAGCGATGAATGAA
>JANMSG010001139.1:0-12396 GCA_031389065.1 Acidobacteriota bacterium
CGCGGACATTCTTGTCCGCCTGTTTTGAGAATGCGGACAAGAATGTCCGCGCTCCTAATAAGAAGTTCTTGCGAAACCAATTGAATGAAACGATCATCGCACAAACAAAAAAATAGAGCGCAATGGATGCAATATGCGTTGCTCGTGGTCGCTTCCTTGATTGCGCTCGCGCCTGTGTATTGGATGCTGACGATCTCTTTGAAGAGCGAAGCAGACCAGTTCGCAAGCCCGCCGCAATGGTTCATCTTCAAACCCACGTTTGAACATTACCAGGACGCTTTTGTGACGCGCTCTTTCGGGCAGTTTTTACTTACCAGCGCGATTGTTGCATCGCTTTCGACGCTTTGCGCGATGTTGATAGGCACAATTGCGGCATATGGTCTGGCGCGATTTGAATTACAGTACAAGCTGAACCAGCGGCTTTCGTTATGGATACTTTCAACGCGGATGTTTCCGCCAATTGTCACAGCCGTGCCGCTCTTTTTGATGATGCGCGATTTGCGTTTGCTCAATACCCTGATCGCGCTTGTTATTGTTTACACGGCGTTCAATCTGCCTTTCGTGGTTTGGATGATGCGAGGTTTTTTCAAAGAGATTCCGCAAGAGATAGAAGAAGCCGCGCTGGTTGACGGCGATTCAAGAATGGGCGCGCTCGTCAGAGTGATCCTGCCGCTCGTGACGCCGGGGCTTGCCGCAACAGCGGTCTTTTGTTTGATCATGTCGTGGAACGAATTTTTATTTGCGCTGGTGTTGACGCAAACGGATGCAGCGATGACTCTGCCGATAGGCATTGCAGGACGAGTGACGCAATATGAAATCAAGTGGGGCGTAATGAGCGCAGCAGGCGTGGTAGCAATGTTGCCGATACTCGTCTTTGCCTTATCGGTTCAGCGTTACCTGGTGCGTGGGTTATCGCTCGGAGCAGTGAAAGGGTGAGATGTCAGATGTCAGATGTTGGATGTTAATCTACTGACTGTTTGAAAGAGTACTGCTATTTCAGCGGAACAAGCTGCATGGCTGTCTATACAAAGGGCAATTTTTGTCCGTTCAATATAGTAGTGATTTAGGCGTTTTCACTAGTATCCAGCATCTGACATCTAGCATCTATTTTATGAAAGTAATTTTTCAAAACATCACCAAGCGATTCAGTCAATCGCCCGCCGTTGATCAATTGAATCTGGAGATTCATGACGGCGAATTCGTGGTTTTGCTTGGCCCTTCGGGATGCGGCAAATCAACGACGCTCCGTATGCTCGCGGGACTCGAAGACGCCGATGCAGGCGACATTTTCATAGGCGATGCGCGCATCAACGATGTGCCTACGCAACGCAGAGACATCGCTATGGTTTTTCAAAGCTACGCGCTCTATCCACATATGACTGTAGCGGAAAATATCGCCTATCCATTGCGCGTCAGAAAAACTTCAAAAGTTGAAATTGAGCGGCGTGTCCAAAGCGTTGCCCAAATGCTTGAAATTGGCAGGTTGCTCCAGCGGAAACCGAAAGAGTTGTCGGGCGGCGAACGTCAGCGTGTCGCCTTGGCTCGCGCCGTCGTGCGCCAACCGCGTGTCTATTTGATGGATGAACCGCTTTCGAATCTTGACGCGAAGTTGCGCGTTCATATGCGCGGCGAATTGAAACGACTGCAACACGATTTGGGGACAACCACGATTTATGTCACCCATGACCAGGCCGAAGCCATGACGCTGGCGCACAGGGTTGCAATTATGCGCGACGGCAAGCTTCAACAATTCGACACGCCTATGAATATTTACCATCGCCCCGCCAATCGTTTCGTAGCGGAGTTCGTCGGCAGTCCGAGCATGAATTTCCTCGAAGGGCAGATTGATTTTTCCGCGCGCCTGTTTTCATCAAACGGCATCGCGCTTTCGCTTACACAAACTCAACTCGACAGATTAAAAGGGTACAGCCACGCGACCTTAGGCATTCGCCCCGAACATATACAGGTGTCTGTCAATGAACAGGCGCATTGGTTACCAGGTAAGGTTTACGTGACAGAGTTGATGGGCAATGAAACAATCGTGTTTTTGCAATTGGGCGAAAAGAAATTGATAGCTCGCGCTCCAGCAGATTTTCGCGCAGATATGGAAGCAAAAGTTTGGCTAAAACTAGAGATGGATAAAGCCGATTTCTTCTCAACAGAGACCGGAGATACCATTCGACAAATTTCAATCAGCCAGTCAATACTGCCTGATTGATGCGTCATACAATTTGTTTTGCAGGATACGCAATGAGAGCTATGGATAAACTACCTAAAATCCGCTTGACGCAGGCACTATCCCCATTCTGGTGGTTTCGATGGGTGCCCATTTTGATCGTAACGACATTGGTTCTCTATTTGATCTATGTTCTTGGAAGTGTCGCCCTGATACCGGTCATGGCGTCTTTTGCCCTGGCATATCTCATCAATCCGCTTGTCCTGCAAGGCGAAAAGTTTGGGCTATCGCGCACCCTGGCAACGGCTCTGGCGCTTCTTTTCGTGACCGGCGTTATAGCGGCTTTCCTCTATTTCGTGATTCCGGAATTATGGGAAGAGAGCGCCAAAGCAGGTCAAATGATTCTGCAACATTTCACAGCAGAAAATGCGGCTCGCGACCGCGCCTTGCTGAAGCGGTATGCGCCATTTCTCGATAAGATGGTTGGCGACAAACTGGAAAAGTTGCTGCGAAATCCAGCTGAGATGATTGGTTCGCCTGCCATACTGGCGGCAGGAGGGCTATCAGGCTTTCTGACTACCGCAGCCAACTCACTTGATCTCTTACTCATTCCATTCTTTGTGTTTTACATTTTGATTGATTTCAGCAGGTGGAGAACCTCGCTGGAAGATTTGATTCCGCCACGCTTTCAAAATACTTTCAGCCGCTTGTTTGATGAAGTCGGTCGCATACTGGAAGCCTACGTGCGTGGACAGATACTCATAGGCTTAGCCATGGCAGTCCTTTATGCCATTGGCTTTGCCTTTTTAGGGGTTCCGGCCTGGGCGGGTATTGCCGCACTGGCCGGACTCTTAAATGCGATCCCTTATGTCGGGACTGTGTTGGGATTAATTCTTGCGGTCACCTTCACAGTGACCGATGGCGGGGGGTTATGGCGCATTGGTGGAGTGCTTGCGGTCTTTGCGATTGTACAAACGATTGAAGGCTATGTTCTCACCCCTCGAATTCTTGGCAGCCGCTTGAGATTACACCCGATGGCGGTTTTTCTTGGACTGTTAATTGGCGGAAAACTCTTCGGGCTTCTGGGTATTATTTTGGCAATACCGGTGATCGCCGTCGCCAAAGTGTTTCTCCATTTCTTTCTCGAACTTTATAAGGGAACAGAGTTCTATCATGCGGGCGATATCCACCCTTCGGAAGCACCGAGCGAAATCCTTGAGGAAAGACTTGCAGAAGCTGCCGATACCGTTTTGGTTGCCCAAAGCGAAGCCGATAGTGAGGAGCCTTTAATTTCTTCAGGCCCTCCGGAATCTTTGTAAAAATAACCAGGCTGTGTTGAGGAAATCGAGTAGCCACAAAATCAGCAAGGCTTATAATAGATAAAAAATGTCTATTGAATATGCAGGAGCTTTTATGAAAGTTTCGTTAAACGGTGCGACAACGATGAACGCAGACCTTGCAACGGATGTTCGCGCAGCAAAAGCGGCAGGGTTTGATGGTCTGGAAATCTGGGCGACAAAACTCAGAGAGTATTTAAAAACCCACTCTCTCGATGAGTTGAAAAATCTTTTCATCGAAAACGAGATCGAACCCTACAGCATCAATTCAATCGAACGCATTACGTTTCAAGATGCAGAAGGCGCAGAATCAATTACGGATCAGTGCGTACAATTGTGTATCATCGCACGCGCTATCAAGTGCCCTTACGTGGTCGTGGTGCCGGGCTATCTTCCGAAAGATGCTACGCACGCTGAAATCGTTGACGAATCGGTTCGCGTCTTGAATGAGCTTGCAAACATCGCCGAACGATTCAGTGTAAAACTGGCGTTTGAATTTTTAGGGCAGACCGATTGCAGCGTTCAAACTTTGGAAGTTGCGAAAGAGATTGTTGAAAAAGTGAATCGTCCAAGCATAGGGCTGGTGATAGACAGCTTTCATTTTTACGCTGGCGGTTCGAGCCTTGCCGCTATTGAATCGCTTGATCCGGAACGCCTGTTCATTTTTCACATCAACGATGCGGAAGACCTGCCGCGCGAAAGCTTAGAAGACCGCCATCGTTTGTTGCCGGGTCTGGGCATTTTGCCGCTTAAAGAAATCATCGCCGCCTTCAAACGAATCAATTATGACCGCGTCGTGAGCGTCGAAATTTTCCGTCCTGAGTATTGGCAACGCGACCCATTTGAATTGGCGAAAGATGCGCGAGCAGCAATAGATAAAGTTTTCAAAGTGGATGAATCATCAACATAAGAGGAATAAATTCAATGAGCAAATTGCGAGTAGGAATAGTTGGTACGGGATATATTGGAGGAGTTCACGCGAGCCTCCTGGCGCGTGATGAACGCGTAAGCATTGCTTCTGTGTTTGACATTGTTACGGAACGCGCCGAATCGCTTGCCCGTTCAACAGGCGCAAGTGTAGCCACAAGCGCCGACGAAGTGATTGAAAAAACGGACGCGGTTTACATCACCACGCCGAACACCAGACACACAGAGCTTGCGATAGCCGCAATTAAAGCCGGGAAACACGTCTTTTGCGAAAAGCCTATGGCGACAAATCTACAGGACGCAGGGGCTGTGCTTGATGCCGCATCAAAGAGCAAAAAGGTTTTTCAAGTCGGGCACAATCGCAGATTTGCACCGGTTTACGCGACGCTCAGGAAATTGATTGCCGATGGACAGACGCCGCATTCAGCACATATCAAGATGAATCGCGGCGAGTTGATTCATCCTGTCTGGGTCGCTAATCCTGAAACAACCGGCGGGTTTCTTTTTGAAACGACCATTCACATGTTCGATATGATGCGCTTTTTGTTTGGCGAAGTAAGGCGCATGGACGCCATAGGTTCTTCTCATGAATATCCTGAAGTTGACGATTTTTCGGTGTTGATTGGATTTGAAAATGGCATGCACGCAACCCTTTGCAGTTCGGCAGATGCGAGTTGGTTATTCCCTTTTGAGCGTGTCGAGGTTTTCTTTCATCACCAGACGGTGACGACACGCGAGATGGAGAGCATCGTTTTCAGCGAAGCGTTAAACGGCGAGCATAGAGTTCAGTCTATGCAGCTATTGTCGAAGGAAGAAAAGTGGGGATACGCGCAGGAAGATAAAGCGTTTGTGGATGCTGTGGAAGGGGGAACGACGGCTCCGGTTACAGCATTGGATGGCTATAAATCTGTAGAATTAGTGGATGCTTGTTATAGAGCGGTTCGCACAGGCGAGCGAATGATTTTCTAGCATAAGGGTCTTCACCGCAGAGACGCAAAGGTAGCGCAGAGGCACTCACCTAATACGTTAGACACCGTCGCAGTTGATGAGCCGAGTCGCATCTTAACCTCGTTCATAATTTGTAGGATAGCCAAACCAAGCCTCTCTCCTTATCCGCAAATATGACTAAGTAACTGCTATCTTCGACTGCTCCCACTAGATCACCCGATTCGATCTGTTTTATAAAAGAGATGTATCCGAGGAGCCAAAAACTAGCTGAATAGGTCTTTTTTATATGTTCGAGGAAGTCGTGAGGCCACTCGCCAGCACCAGGCACAGACCCAATACCATATCCACTGCCACTTACTACTACACGTCTGTTTCTTTTGTACGGAATCTTATCAAGGGATTCTTTGAAGGACTTAATATCAATTGATGGTATATCGATGAAAACGTTTGTATGTCCGCTTTTCGGCTGCTTTAGTTTTATCTTTATTCTAGCTGAGGCAGGAATCTGGACGCTAAACTTTTTTATTATTTTATTTTCCCGGTCTAAAGGTATTGTTGAATCAGATATTGTTGAGGGAACATTCTTTGACAGCACTGAAGGGCAAAGCAACAGATTAATGATACAGAGAAGCGTTTTGATATTAACAATCATCTCATATGCCTCTCATTAAAGGCGTCTAAACAAGTATTCAACTAATTCGTTTGCCTCGCCGCGAATGCCTTTGAAGGCTTGCGCCTCCGCGACTGCTTTTTGCACAAAGGTGAGCGCGGTTTGCGGAATTCTGCGAGTCGCAGATGTTTGCGCCAATAGCTCAAGCGCCGCTTGTCCTTCGGATAGTTTGCGCGGGCGGAAACGCGCTCCTTCTTTGTAGCTGGTCACAATCAGGGTTCCGACAGGTAAAGGCTTTTTGCCAATTTGTGCGTCTTCAAATTCGTCCAGCAAACCGAGGTAAGGATGGACTCGCCCTTTTGCATCGAGCATCGCGTATTCATCCGAGTAATAGGTTGCGCCGGCTTTAACCAACTCTTTTACCAGCCGCGACTTGCCTGACTGATCTTCGCCGGCAATCAAAATGGCGCGCCCCTGCCAGCCGACAACGCCTGCGCGAACGAAGACTTTATGTTTCGCTAAAACTGGAACTGCATGTTGTAAATCTTTTTGAAAAGCCTCGAACACTTCGTCAAGGCTCATGGTGCGCGCGAGTTTGTTCAAGTTTCCGTACAAGAGATTGAATTGACGAATGTGCGGACGCGCCCCCACGCCGCCAACTTTCAGCGAATATAATTGCTCGACAACTTTGTATTTGGCAGGCTTCCACCCCGCGGGCAAGCGCTCAACAAGGCTTTCTAACACCTCGGGCTTATTGACGCGAACGCCTATGCGAACGCCGTGTGACAAGAAAGAGATTCCAGCCGCCCATCCCAGGCGGTCAATCTTAGCCATTCAGGTGGATTTCCATTTATAGCTGGGAACTATCGAATCCTGCTGCACGACAAACCTCCTGCAAAAATTGCTCTGAAATTTATGAGCTTCTATAAAATCAGAACGCCCCGATGTGTTGAAAGCATCGAGGCGTAAATTTTCGGCAAACAATATTTAAGACAATGATGATTACGTTCGAACTGGCGTGACTTCCGGTCTCGGTTTTGAACCTGGGTTATCCCCTATATGTATACCGAGCGCGACTCCAGCCGCAAGCCCTAGCAGAACCAGCCAACCATATGGCGAATAAATATACGCGCCGGCGCGATCCTGATCGCCGCAACTGATGGTGAAGGTGGCTTCTCCGTTTGCGGTTATCTCTTCAATTTTATCAAACGATTTGCTTTCGCCTTGCTGAATGACGACCTCTTCAATCTTCGAAGTTTTCCCTTTGTCGCCCATCACAACTTGCCCGCGCACTGTGGCTTCGCCAACACTGGAAGCGACCGTTATGGTTTGCGAAGTAGAAACGGTGACGCGAGCCGTCACACCGGTTGGCACGCTTTGCGTCATAGAACCGCAACGCCGCAATTCGACATCGCTTTTATTCGGAGCGAGCAGAATTCTAATCTCTGTGGAAGGACGAAGATTGATGCGACCAAGCGCGCCCAGATCAAGCACAGCGTCGCTATTTGAATCCGTCGCAACGATGCTTCCGCTCACAACGGTCGCGCCGCTTTGCACGACGTTGCCATTCACATACAGCGTCCCCGTGCCTGTCAACATACCAGTCAGATCGCTTTGCGGCATTGGGTCGTTTGCCAAAGCAACCCCGACAGTGTCATCGGCAGCTTTGGCTGGCGACTGCGGCGCGGCAAAAGAGTTAAATGAAAAAACCGTTGCTACGGTGAAAACCAGCAGCAAACTGATTATTGATTTTCGACACATAATCCTACTCCTCATTTTCACGTCCTCCGTGATAAACACTATGCGGTAAGCGGGAGGTATTTATCTCGCGCACTGCTGAAACCCTGCTAAACTCTGAGAAATCAGATGTTGCCAGAATAAGTAATGCCCTTTGAAAAGTCAACAGCTTTAAACAATCGTGTTGTAACTCTTTAGAAATGTCCCCTAACTCATTAGAAATGTCCTCTGTAGAGCAAAGCTAGGGTTGACGAGCTTGTCTTGCTCTACAGAGAGTCTTTTCAAAGCCTCCTCATTTCTTCCAACTCTTTCTCCAGGGATGCTCTGGCGAGGGCACATACTTTCTTTGCAGGGGTGCCCTCTCGATACCTTCCGACACTTTCTTCTCCTCTTTTAAGACCCTGGCGGCTTGGATTTGGTAGTCGCAATCTTCTCCGCGATAGTTGAAGTGCAACTCTCCATTGAGGCGTTTTCTCACCAAGACCTTGCCTTTGGCGGCACCGCTGCGACTCACTGGTTTGAGTTGATACGACTGATTTTCATAACGCACGCTCCAGTCTTTGGCGATTTCGCGCTCTTCCTCCAAGCAAAACACGGCTGCCAAATCTACCCCTTGAGCACTCCAGTGATAATCTTCATCTTCGCGGGCGAGCTTGGCAAAGCGCTCATTGAAGTGCTCCAGGAAATGACCATACAAGAACTCGTTTGCTGAGGCGATGTCACTAATTGCAGCCAAGCGTAACTCTTTGACCAAGCGGTCTTGCAAGTTGCCATTGCGTCTTTCGACACGCCCTTTGGCTTGCGGCGAGTAGGCTTTGATAATGCGCATGCCGAGTTTGTGGCACGCCCTGCCAAATTGAGTAAATTCCTCGCGCCCTTCTAATGCCGCCAGGCGGGCGACTTCTTGCGAGACCACATAGAGATTCTTGCGATCGGTATAGAGGCGTCGCGGGATGCCAAAATTCTCGATCCACTTCCATAACAAGGTCATGGCAGCCTCGGTGGTCTCTTGCTCGGCAAACAACGAGAAGGTCACGCCGGTGGCATCATCAACGCAGTTCATCAAGCAACAAACTTCGCCACGCTCTTCAAACCACGCATGAAAAGAGCCATCCATTTGCAGCATCTCGCCAAAGTGGGCTTTGCGCTCTCGCCACGAGCGATGCCCGGCGCGTTTCCTCTGGCGCTGCCACAGGCCTTCTTCGAGGAGCCATCGCCGCAGGGTTTCGTGGTCAATAGGGAAGCCTTCTTCGAGGAGCTTTTCGGCAGCCAAGGTGGGACCGAAATCACCGTATCGTTGTTGATAGCGCGCCAAAACGGCTTGTCTGACCTCCGGCTTGGTGGCGCGATTGGAGGCTTTGCCTTTGCCACCATGAACAAAAGCCTGGCTGCCGAGCGCCTGAAAGCGCTGCCACAGCCTGCGGCAATGTCGGTAAGAAATTTGCAGCCTTTCGGCGACAGCCCTCAGAGTCAGTTCCCCTCTGTGGACACGCTCAAAGGCTTCGAGGAAACAGGCTGGTTTATTTTCAAAGAACTCTTTTGTCATCTATACCTCCTTCAAGGCATAGATTGATCTCAAGAGGACATTTCTAAAGAGTTTTACGAGAGGACATTTCTAAAGAGTTACAACACAGCTTTAAACAATCGCTTGAGAGATGCAATCGTTTAGCAGCCGATTTCAAGATCACTCGTTATTCTATCCTGATCGTCATTCGTCTCAGGCAGAGTCCTGAATTTCTCAACATGTCGAGCCTTACTTCTGACACCTTTTCGCTGGAGATTAAGACATCATGAATGCCATGTCGCTCAACCAGAGTCGGCAACTCTACACTGTTGAATATGCGGTAGCCGTAAATCAGCTTACCGGCTTTGCGATCATCATCGTCTATGAAACCTACAGGCAAATAATGATGCACAGGGTTGTTCAAAATTTCGCGTATCAACAAAGCGCCGCCGTCGCCTGCCCCATAAATCAGCACCGGTTTATCATCAGGGGAAGCTCTGTATTGTTGATCTAAAACCAGGGCGGGTAGCAAACGGAAAGACAAACGGCTCACTCCTACGAGTAAAAAGAGCAACAAGCCATTGAGAATAAAGACGGCTCGCGAAGGTCCCCGCAAATCGTACATGACGAAGACGACAATCAAGCTGATAATCGCTACCGCCAAAACCGATTTTGCAATGGTGATCAGATCATCAACACCTGTGTAGCGCCACAACCCGCGATAGACGCCACCCAGCCAGAATATTGCCATCTGAATCAACATCAACAGCGGCAAGGTCTTCATAAAAATCGCTACCTGTTGTTCAGGAACGTCGCCATCGAAACGCAGCAAATACGAGCCATAATATGCCAACGCCACCAACATCAAATCGAGTAAAACTTCAAAGACGCGACGTTTATAAGAGAAGTCCGCAACCACGCGAATCAGCGTGTTGCCTTCCGGCTGTTCCCCTTCGTCATAAACTTTCACCTTGCCCAGATACAGTCCTATGAAAAGCATCATCAGAACAAAGGCCGGCACAATAATCAGCGTGATGCTTGGGCTTACGAAACGCACCATCATCGCCAGCGCTCCCGACAAAGCGGCAAGGAAATAGAGCATAATCACAGCGCGCCGCTCTGACATGCCCATGGCTACCAGTCTGTGCGAAGTATGGTCACGTCCGCCTTGCGAAACCCGTCTGCCCGATAGCTTGCGCGTCACCGTAACCACACAGGTGTCGAAGATAGGAATGAGCAAGATCAAAACAGGTGTCAGCAAAACAGCCGTTACGTTTCGCAAACGTCCATAACTTAGCAGAGCCGTGCCGCCCAGCATGAAGCCCAAAAACATCGAGCCGCAATCGCCCATAAAAATTGTCGCTGGATTGAAATTAAAAACCAAAAAGCCAAGTGCCGCGCTGCCCAATAAGACAGGCAACATCATTTCCCCTGGCTGTCCGCCTATGAAGAAAGTGACCGCGAGAAAGATACAGGAGATAACCGAGACGCCGCCCGCAAGCCCGTCCATGTTGTCTAATAAATTGATGGCATTGGTTATGCCGACTAACCAGAAAATGGTGATGAAATCGTTGATGACTTCGGAATTTGTCAGCGTCAAACGCATTCCGAAATAGACGGTTCCAGCGGCGACGATCACTTGCGCAATTAATTTTGTGTAGGGTTTCAGTTGATAGATGTCATCGAGCAAGCCAACAAAAAACAGCAATGTTCCGGCTATCAGAATTGGGTAGGAATTTGGCAGTGTCGGCGCAAAGAAGAAATAACCGACCACAAAGGCCACGTAGATAGCGATGCCGCCGAGCATAGCTGTAGGCTTTTGATGCCAGCGGTCTTTCCTGGGCGCGGCGACCAGTCCTTTGCGTGTGACCACCTTGCGTACAGCAAGCGTCAGTGCAACGCTCAATAATAATGTACTGATGATGCTGCCGATGAATAACACTTTAAACCGCTACTTTCCCACTTGAGCAAGTAAAAGTATGCTCAAATAATCCAAGAAAATTACGAACAAATATCTTTCAGCGGATTCTCAGCGTTCACTTTCGATTAGGCTTGAAACGCTAGAGGGGAGCCATCCCGCTCCTGCAACTTTGACTGTTGATAAACTATAACGCTTTTTAGGGTTTCGTCCAGTGAAATCTTCGGTTCGTAGCCAATTAAGCCGTTTATTTTCGATATATCCGGCACGCGACGCATCATATCTTCAAAGCCTTCTTCATACGCCTGGTCATAAGGCACAAAGACGATGCTGGATTTCGAGCCGGTCAATTCTTTGATTTTTTCGGCAACTTGCAGGATGGTTATCTCTTGCGTGCTGCCTATGTTATAGACTTCGCCCACGGCATCCGTGTGTTCAACAATTTTCATCAAAGCGCCGACAACATCCGAAACGTGCGTGAAGCAACGGCTCTGCGAACCATCGCCATAGACGGTGATCTCTTGATCTTGAAGGGCTTGTCTGACGAAGTTCGGAATGACCATTCCGTAACGCCCAGTCTGTCTGGGACCTACGGTATTGAACAGACGCGCAATCACGGTTGGCACGCGCTTCTCTTTCCAATAAGCAATCGCCATAAATTCATCAATCGCTTTCGAGCAGGCATAACTCCAACGCCCTTTGTTTGTTGGTCCCATCACTAAATCATCGTTTTCGCGAAAAGGAATGTGTTCGCGTTTCCCATAGACTTCAGAGGTCGAAGCAATCAACACACGCTTGCGTTTCTTTGCGGCAAGTTCCAGGACAATTTCCGTGCCGCGTATATTTGTCTCTATGGTTTTGACGGGGCTTTCGACAATCAAGCGAACCCCTACGGCAGCTGCCAGGTGATAGATCACGTCGCACAAATCAATCAATTCGGCAGTCTTTTGGTAGTTGGTTACAGAAGCAATGTAGAGGTTGTATTTTGGATGCTCTTTGATGTGTTGTATGTTTTCGATGCTTCCTGTCGAGAGATCGTCCAAGACATAAACTTCATCGCCTCTTTCCAGATAGCGTTCCGATAAATGCGAGCCGATGAATCCCGCCCCACCTGTAATTAAAACTTTCATTCGGTTATTTTCCTTTGTTTGATTTTGAACAACCTGTCAGAACCGCCTGCGGTAGTGGGCGGTTCTGACTTGAATCTTTACGCTTTCAAGCTTACTTCGACTTTTTGAT
>JANMSG010001172.1:0-2374 GCA_031389065.1 Acidobacteriota bacterium
CAGGGCAAGTGGGCGCGATTCTCTCAAGAGCGTTTCACAATGAAGGACATGAAGTGGTCGTGTTCAGTCGCAAGCCGAACGCCGAAGCCTGGCGAGTCGTCGCTTGGGATGCTGAAAATTTAGGTGACTGGGCAAAAGAACTCGAAGGCGCGGACGTTGTCATCAATCTGGCAGGTCGCAGTGTGAACTGCCGCTACAATGAAGAGAACCGGCGGCTCATTAAAGAGTCCCGAATCAAATCAACAAAGGTCATAGGCGAAGCCATTGCTCGCGCAATTGCGCCGCCGCGCCTCTGGTTACAGGCAAGCACAGCGACCATCTATGCTCATCGTTATGACGCGCCAAACGATGAGACAAGCGGCATCGTCGGCGGTTTGGAGCCAGATGCGCCCGACACCTGGCGTTTCAGCATTGATGTAGCCACTTCATGGGAGCAAGCCTTAAACGAAGCCGTCGTGCCGCATACCCGAAAAGTATTATTGCGTTCTGCGATAACCCTGAGCCCTGATCGCGGCGGTGCCTTTGAAGTGCTGTTGAATCTGGTGCGACGCGGGCTTGGCGGTCGCGCAGCAGATGGCAAGCAGTTCGTTTCGTGGATACACGATGAGGATTTTATACGAGCGATTTTCTGGCTGATTGAACACCAAGAAATTTCAGGAGCCGTGAATCTTTCTTCGCCGAATCCGCTGCCCAACCGAGAGTTTATGCGCGTTTTACGCGAAGCAGCGGGAGTTTCGATTGGTCTTCCGGCGACAGCCTGGATGTTGGAAATCGGCGCGATTTTTTTGCGAACCGAAACCGAGTTGATACTCAAGAGTCGGCGCGTCATTCCGAAAAGATTGCTTGACGCAGGATTCACCTTTCAGTTTCCGAATTGGGCGGAAGCGGCTCGTGATCTCTACGATAGATGGCATAAGATGTAGACAATCGAGAGTGAATAAAAAATGAGTTTTTCGCAGCGATTAAAAATCACCTTCGAGATGATCAAGATAGAGCATACGCTCTTTGCTCTGCCGTTCGCGTTTTTAGGCGCAACGCTTGCCGCCAGAGACTTGCCGCCGCAGGCAGCTAGCTTCTGGATTGGCAAACTGATTTGGATAACGCTTGCGATGGTCGGAGCGCGTTCTGCGGCGATGACTTTCAATCGCATCGCAGACCGCGAATTTGACGCGGCAAATCCGCGCACAGCGATGCGCGCCTTGCCCGCAGGACTCCTTGATTTGCGCTTCGCCTGGATTTTTACGATTGCTTCCTCAATTTTATTTTTCGTAGCCGCTTCACAACTCAATCAATTAACGCTCATCCTGTCGCCTGTCGCTTTAGGTTCTGTGCTGGCTTATTCGTACTTCAAACGCTTCTCCGCCCTGTCACATCTGTTTTTAGGGTGGTGCCTGGCGATTGCTCCTTCGGGTGCCTGGATTGCGATTCAAGGCAAACTCACACTTGTTCCGTTTTTGCTTTCGATGGCGGTGATGTTGTGGACTGGTGGTTTCGATATTATTTACGCCTGTCAGGATTACGAATTCGACAAAGGAGCGGGACTCAATTCGATACCGCAACGCTTCGGGATCGCTAACGCTTTATGGATCGCCCGCGCCATTCACGCATTGATGTTCGTCGTGCTGATCGTTTTCTTTTATCAAGCGAAACTCGGTTGGTTAGGCTTTGCCGGAGTGCTTGCCACAGGGGCTCTGCTTTTGTATCAGCACAGTATCGTCAAAGCCGATGATTTATCACGCCTCAACGCCGCTTTCTTTACGACAAACGCTTTCGTTAGCCTCATCCTTTTTGTCACAATGGCAAGCGACGTGCTTTTCCTGCATGGATAAACTGTTAAGACGCAAAGAATGCCTGAAAATTTAGATGAGCGTGGCAAAGGCTTCGTCAAGCGCCGCGACCATTTCGTCCATATCTGATTTTGAAGCGATGAGCGGCGGACCTAAACGTATAACATTGCCGTACAAGCCACCTTTGCCAATCAAGACGCCGCGCCTTTTGGTCTCTTCAAATACTTTCAACACGGCTTGCGGGTTCGGCTCTTTGGTGTCGCGGTTCTTGACGCATTCAATCGCCTGCATCAGTCCCATGCCGCGAACCTCGCCAATCACATTGTACTTGTCTTTTAATTCATCGAGTTTGGTTCGCAAATAATCGCCGACGACGCGGGCATTGTTTGGCAAATCGTTTTCTTCAATGACGCGAATCGTCGCAAGTGCCGCAACAGAGGTCACAGGATTGCCGCCAAAGGTTGAAAATGTCAGCCCCGGATATTTATCCGCCACTTCAGGAATCGCTGTCGTGCAACCGATGGGCGAACCGTTCGCCATCCCCTTTGCAAAGGTCATCACCTCTGGTTCAACCTGCCAATGCTCTA
>JANMSG010000457.1:0-9661 GCA_031389065.1 Acidobacteriota bacterium
TGAGATCGCAATATCAAGATCAGTAAATAGCTCCTTTACGTGCTTGCGCTCCCATGCATAATTTCGTTGATTCGTAGGAACGAGGAGGTACTTTTCTTTAAGAATATACCCAATCGGTTTTGAGTTAGCAGAAATCTTCTCCAGACTACTCGCCATAGAAAAATACCTCCAGACATTGTTAGCGTAAACCTCTATCACATTACACCCCCTTGCGGCTTTTTGAACAAGGGCGTAGATGATTTAGCTTGAGTATGAGGTACTATTCCTGATTCGTCAAGTATATTATTGCCAAACTTAAATTACCTGAGCCGCCTGATGTCTATGTGCCTCAGCGTCTACTAGACAAAGGCATAACAGGGCTTCCTATTGAATTCACTCATGTCCTTCACGTGCATTCGCTGCCATTGATTCACAAAGACCCTTTTGACCGCTTACTTGTTGCACAAGCGCAAGCTGGATCTTTAACTCTTCTCACCACAGACCCGATATTGTTGCAGTATGGTGTTGATTTCCTTTGGGGCGGCACTGGCAAATTTAAGCAAGGCTCAGAGCCGAGCTAATCTTCTCGAATTGCTTCCTTCATCGCTTCATCACTCACTTGATTCGCTTTCTTGACAATGACCGCGAAACAAAGAAATACTCCCAAAGGAGTTCTTATCTCAATAAATTTTTAGTGACGTGCTGCCACCTCGCAGCGCAAAGGAGAAAATAAAATGACTGCTTCTAAACCACAAGACGTGATTGTCCACGATAAAATTTATATCAATGGAGAATGGGTCAAGCCTATGGGTGAAGGCTCAATTGACGTGATAAATTCAACCACTGAAGAAGTGATGGGGCGCATTCCTGAATGCACAGCCGAAGACGTAAATGCGGCGGTTGCAGCGGCGCGCGCCGCGTTCGATTCCTGGTCAACAACTCTTGCGGCAGAACGTGCCGCGATCATCGGGCGCATTGCCGAAGGTTTGAAAAACAGGAATAGCGAACTCGCAAACATTATCGCCAGCGAAGTCGGTATGCCACTGCCTCTCGCAACCGCTGTACAGGCGGGTATGCCAGCGATGGTTATGGGGTCGTTTGCAAAACTTTTAGGCGACTATCAATTTGAAGAGCAGGTTGGAAACTCGCTCATCGTCAAAGAAGCTGTCGGCGTAGTCGGCGCGATCACGCCTTGGAATTATCCGCTTCATCAAGTTGTCGCCAAAGTTGCACCGGCGCTTGCTGCCGGGTGCACAGTGGTGTTGAAACCGTCGGAAGTCGCGCCGCTCACCGCCTTCATTCTCGCAGAAGTAGCGCACGAAGCGGGCCTACCGGCAGGTGTTTTCAATCTGGTCACGGGCTACGGTCCCGTTGTCGGTGAAGCGATTGTTTCCCACCCCGAAGTTGATATGGTTTCGTTTACAGGTTCGACTCGCGCCGGCAAGCGCGTCAGCGAACTGGCTTCTCAGACGGTCAAAAAAGTCGCGCTTGAACTGGGCGGCAAATCCGCGAGCATCATTTTGGACGACGCGGATTTCAAAAAAGCCGTATCGAGCAGCGTCGGCAATTGCTATTTCAATTCCGGTCAAACCTGTTCGGCGCACACACGTCTCCTGGTTCCGAAAGATCGTCACGATGAGGCTGTAGAGATTGCCAAAGCGACCGCCGCAGCTTTTACTGTTGGCGACCCGCGCATCGGGGAAGCGAAACTTGGACCGCTGGTTTCCAAAACCCAACAGGAGCGCGTTCGCAGCTACATTGAAAAAGGTATCGAAGAGGGCGCAACGCTTGTGGCGGGCGGCGCCCAACAACCGGAAGGTTTCGAGAAAGGCTACTTCGTCAAGCCAACGGTTTTTGCCAACGTGCGAAATGATATGACGATTGCGCGTGAAGAGATTTTCGGTCCTGTGCTTTCCATCATTGCTTATGAAGATGAAGAGGATGCTGTGCGCATCGCGAACGATACGATTTACGGATTGGCGGGCGGCGTCTGGTCTGGCGATGAAGAAAGAGCCAAGCGTGTCGCGCGTCGCATTCGCGCAGGACAGGTGGACATCAACGGCGGCAAGTTCAATCCTCTGGCTCCGTTTGGCGGCTACAAACAATCGGGCATCGGGCGCGAGATGGGCAAACACGGTTTTGAAGAATTCCTGCAAACCAAATCCCTGCAGTTGTAAGGGATTGATAAAAAAAAATCAGCCCGCGAATCACACGAAACGACGCGAAAATTTTTTGCAAAGATGCTTTAAATTCAGCGTTGTTTCGCGTGTCATGCGGGCGATATACATCCACAATAGTTTACCCCTTCCTCACTTCATTGCCGCTTTTACAAACCGCGTGATAGCATCAATTCTATTCTGCCAGTCGCATTGGAGGTTTCTTTACTTGTGTTGCGCTTTTCAAAATCGCTCGTTATAGCGAGTCTTTTCTTACTCATCTTCGTGTTTCGTGCGGATTCGATTTTTGCTCAGTACATCTTTGTCGTGCAGCCAAAATCGAAATCAGAAAAGTCTGACAAACAGGACACGCCAGTTATCAAGCCAGCTGAAAAACCTAATCAAACAGAGGCGCAAGAACAGAAAGCCGATAAGCAAGAACGCAACAAACAAAGGCAAGCCGAAGCAGAAAAAGCTCAAGGAGAGACCGCAGATAAAAGCCCTGCAGCCGCCGCCGACAAGGGCGACAATAAATCTTCTGACAATAAAATTCCCGATGGTGAAGAAGTCAACGTCACTGCCGATAAGCAATCGAAAGATGGCGATCTGTTTATCTATGAAGGCTATGTCAATGCGACGGTCGGCAATCTCAGACTACAGGCAGACCACATCGTTTACAACGATGTTACGGGCGATGCCATCGCTGAAGGCAATGTCATTTTCGATGAAGGCGCAGACCAGAGGGTTACGGCGAAACGCGCGGAAATAAACTTAGCGTCGCGGCGCGGGATGTTCTGGGAGACCACAGGGTTTACGAATCGCACACAAACCGGCGAATACATTTACTTCACCGCCGAGCGCATTGTGAAAACCGGACCGACGACGTATCAACTTTACGACGCCAACATCACCTCTTGCGAAGACGTGATTCCCAAATGGAATTTCAAAACCAGACGCGCAGAGTTGGAGTTGGGCGACCGCATTACGCTTCGCAACGCGGTCTTTCAAGTCAAAGGTTTGCCAGCCTTTGTGCTGCCTTATATGTGGATTCCCAGTACACGCACGGGGCGCAAATCAGGCTTCTTGATTCCGACTACGGGTTCATCGAATCAAAAAGGCCGCACCATAAAAACGGCGTACTATCAAACGCTCGGACCCTCAGCGGACGTAACCTTTCGCAATGACATATACACCAGTCGTGGACTAGGATTCGGCGCAGAGTTTCGCGCTCAGACAGACGAAAAATCTTATATGCGATTGGGCATCTTTACCGTCAAAGACCGTTTGTTCGGCATTGCTGGCGAAAATCAAGGTGGTACGGCATTTGTCGGGGAAGGCGTTCAATATTTGCCCAACGGATGGCTTGCGGTTGGCAATGTGTCGCTGGTCTCTTCCTTGCGGTTTCGCCAGGCTTTTTCCGATGACATCAGTCAAGTGGTTGACCCGCGCCGAGAATCTACTTTTTATGCGAATAATAATAACGGCAATTTCAGCTTCAACTTTTTAGCGTCGAATGAAACAACTACGCTGTTTCGCCCGCATCGCGCTTCGCAAAATCCTCTTTCGAGTGAAGGCACAAATTTTGATGTCAAGGTTCGTCAAGCGCCGCAGTTGGATTTGAATATGTATTCGCGGCGCATATTCGATAAGTTGCCGATTTACTTCTCGTTTGATTCAAGCGTAGGGGCGCTCAAACGTGAAGAGACCGTTGACGGCAACACGGTTTCAATCACCCCTGCTGCCGTTCAACGTTTCGATTTTCAACCCAAGCTGACCCTGCCGCTTGCGACCATTGCAGGGCTAGCCATTACGCCGAGTTTGTCTTTGCGCGCAACCTTTTATTCGAGCAGCCTTGATCCGGATATTTCAGGCTTTGACCCTGAACAATTCGCAACCAGCGCCGATGACCCGCGCCTCAATCCTGCTTTGCCTGAACATAATTCAAGTATAAAACTTTTCAATCGCGAACAGTTCGACCCGATCATTCCTGAAAGTTTCCTGCGGCAATATGCAGAATTCGCCGTTGATATTCGCCCGCCCGCGCTTGAAAAAATCTTTTTGAACAAAGACGGCTCGCGTCGCTTTAAACATTTAATCGAGCCGTACATTACCTATCGTTTGATAAAAGGCATCGGCGAGGATTTCAATAAAATCATTCGCTTCGATGAGCGCGATGCCGTGGCCAACACCAATGAATTTGAGTATGCGATTGTCAATCGCTTTTTCACGACGACCAACAGTTCAGAGTTTCGCCGCAAGAAAAAAGAGAGAAGAGAACAAGAGCAATTTTCAGAAATGGAGATTGAACGACCGGAAGGCAAACGCAAACGCAAAGGCGAGAAGCAAATAGAAATTCCAAACGACAGTGCAGCATCCGACAACCAGAAGAACGCGGCTACCGACGACAAAAACAGCGCCAAAGCTGAAGCCTTGGCAACCGTTGATGAAAAAGCGCAAAGTGAAAATCCCGCCGTGAAATCAGCAGGAGAAAACAAAGAGAGAAAGTCAAAACTTGCGACCGGCGAGCAAGCGGAATTGAAGGGCGAAAACACCACCAATCGTAGCCAGCGCGATGCGCAAAATGAGCAGGCGGATAAACGCGCTGCTGCAACGTCGGGCGAACAAAAAGGCGAAGCCAGCCCCCCTCCTGATAACAAAGAGGCGACTAGCGCGACGAGCGAAGAGGCGCGCCTGGAAGCGGCTGCAACAGCTGGCAACGAAGACGCACCCACGCAAGGCTATGAATTCCTGACCATCAAAGTCGCGCAAAAATATTTCTTTGACCGCGATTTTGGCGGCGCGCTCAAACCTTTTCAACGCAATCAATTTTATCCGCTCAATACGCTGACAGGGTTTACATTCGGTGGGCGCGTTCGCAGCTTTTCGCCGGCGAATGTTCAAATGCGTTATCGCCCGCTTTCATCTGTTTTCGCAGATATACGAATGGATGTGGGAACCGAAGACGGCGCGGTTCGCAACATCACGGTTTCAGGCGGATTTGACAAAGAGAAGTATTCCGTATCAACAAGCTGGTATTTATCGCGCCGCTTAGAGTTTGCCGCGAATCAATTCGAGCCGGGAACTTTCCCGGGCAATCAACTCGAAACCACGCTGCAATTCGGAGACGAAGGCAACGGCATGTATGGCGGCACACGCATTGGCTATGATTTCACGGACCGATTCGAAGGCGCGAGTGTTGTAAAAGGACGCCTGCGAAATTCGCGCAGCTACGTAGGCTATGGCTTCGATTGTTGCGGCGTACAATTTAACTACAACACTTTCAAAGCGGGACTCAGAAACGAGAGCGCCTTTTCCTTCACCTTTACGCTTGCCGGACTCGGCAGTTTCGGCACAGATCAATTTTCTCAACTCGGCGGGGGTCGCGGCGGACGCAAGCGCGGTAAGAAGGCGCGCAACTACGACGACGGTTACTAGCTACAACAAGCAGGGAGTTAACACATGAAAAAAAGCAACGCGGCGTTTCTGTTATCTTTTTTCATTTTCATCAACAGCCTCTTTTCGCCAAGCCTTTTGGCGCAAAATCAAAAATCTGAACAAGATCAGGTCTTGAAACTCAAGTCTGAATTGATAAACGTGCGCGCCGTCGTTACGGACAAGAACGGCAAAGTCGTTGATGGATTGAAGAAAGAAGATTTTGAAGTCTTAGAGAACAATCGTCGGCAAGAGATCAGCTTTTTCTCGCTCGAGCGAATCACCAATCCAACGCGCCTTGCGAATGAAATCACGCCAACCGATTCAAGTAAAACCAAAGCGGCAAACCCGCCTTCGCAATCAAACGCCTCGCGCACCGTCGCCCTTTTCGTTGACACGGTGAACCTGTCGCTTTCCAGCTTGCCTTTAGTAAAAGCCGAACTTAAAAAGTTTCTTGCCACACAACTGCGAGAGCAGGATTGGGTCGCCATACTAACCACCAACAATGGACTGGGCATTCTCGAACAATTTACCCAGGACAGGCAGATACTCAATCGCGCCATTGACAAACTCCGTCCCTGGCAACCCGTTACCGGGACGCAATTTTTCACCCCCTACCTGGCCGCGCAAGTCCTGAATACGAATAAGGTCGCAAGGCTATTGGCGCTGTGCATCGTGAGACAAGAGAATGGTGAAGTCTGTGCCATGCAAGATGCTAATCCTATGACCATCCAACTCTCTCCGGCTGATGAAAACAGAGTCAACGCCAGGGCGAGAGGCGTGTTGTTGCAGGCAAATCAACGGCGACAAATAACCCTGTCAACGCTCAAGGCGGTAACCGAACGCTTACAGGACCTGCCGGGACAAAAAATTCTGGCGCTCTTTTCCGATGGCTTTACCTTGTTTGATAGCTCAGGTTCCCCGGATTTGACGAGCCTTCAAGCCGTGACCAGTCGCGCCCTGCGCTCAGGCGTGGTGATTTACTCTTTCGACACCAAAGGCTTGAAGATGGACGCAGCTTTTGCAGATGCCTCGATTGGCACATTCCTGCCGCCGCCGCAATTTGCAAGCTACGCGACCTCAGGGAGCAAAGATTTGGAAGACAGCCTCAACGCGCTTGCCGCAGACACAGGCGGTAAAGCCCTCTTCAACACCAACAACCTGAATCTGGGTTTGCAGAAGGCGCTTGATGAAAACAGTGTCTATTACGCTCTCGATTACTA
The DNA here is from genome assembly GCA_031389065.1 of Acidobacteriota bacterium. GTDB lineage: Bacteria > Acidobacteriota > Blastocatellia > UBA7656 > UBA7656 > JACQDB01. The sequence goes on from JANMSG010000457.1 coordinate 6,791, forward strand.
TTCGTCGAATGAAAGCAATGACGAAAAATTCCGCAAAATATCTGTGAGCATTAAGAATCGCCCTGAACTTAAAGTGCGCGCCCAACGCGGCTATCTGCCTGCCGGGCTCAAAACCGCAGCACAACCGCTTACAGCTCAACAACGTTTGGTAAAGGCGATGACTGCGCCGTTACCGACAACGACTATCGGCGTTCGGGCAACCGCAGAATATCTTGAAATCGAAGGCGACAAGGCGCAGGTGATGCTCTCGGTTTATACAGATCCGAAGACGCTCGACTACGCTGAACAAAACAACCTTCGCGCTTTCAATGTGGAAGTGGGAATCGCGATTCTCGATGAATCGGGAAAACTGGTGAAGACCTTCAATGAGCAGATCAAGGGGAGCCTCTTGCCTGAACAGGTAGACCTGGCAAAGCGCAACAGTTTCAAATATTCCAAACGAATAGAGTTGAAACCGGGAGCCTATAATATCCGCGTCGGCGTGCTGGAAACGCGAACAGAGAAGATCGGCACGACGTCGAACTGGGTAGAAGTGCCGGACTTGAGCAAAGGCAAACTCGCCCTGAGCGACCTTTTGCTCATTAACACTGTGTCGCAAGATGTCGGAAAATCAACCCTCTCACAACCAATTTCCAAACAAGGAAGCAGAATCTACAAAAGCGTGGATGTGCTCACCTATGCCTTCAAGATTTATAACTCAACGGATGAAGCGAACCTGATGATGCAGGTGGAGTTCACGCAAAACGGGCAGCCGATTCTTCAGACCGATTGGGTAAAAGTGACTGCGATGATGGATGACAAAGACAGCAAGGGCATAAACGTTTCTCAACAGTTTAAGTTAAACAACCTCCAGCCCGGCACTTATGAAATGACGTTGAAAGTCAAAGATGGGCGGATGAATCAAACCGCGCAAGCCGAAGCACTTTTCACTATCGAACCGTAAGGGATGTTGAATCGCTAGACGAGCAAATCCCGTTCAAGCAAATTTGCTTTGCTTGACTGGCGTCTCTTTTGATTGCTACCTTTTCAAATTCCAGTTTCGCTTTGAGCGCAGGCTTACGGCTTGCGCCAAATTTTTTACCAGGAGAGTTTTACATGAAGTGGTCGAATCTTTTCATACCCACGCTGCGCGAAGACCCGGCGGATGCTGAAGTCGTCAGCCACCGTTTGCTGGTTCGCGCAGGCTACATCAGACAGTTGACGGCAGGCGTTTATTCTCTGTTGCCGCTGGCTCAGCGGGTGCGCTTGAAAGTTATCAACATCATACGCGAAGAGATGAACCGCATAGGCGCACAGGAATTTCTGTTGCCCGCCATTCACCCGGCAGAAGTCTGGAAAGAGTCCGGGCGTTGGGAGGTGATGGGTGACAATATGTTTCGCCTGAAAGACCGCAAGGGCGCAGAGATGGGCTTAGGCATGACGCACGAAGAAGTCTTCACTTCGATTGCGCGTCACACCTTGCGTTCTTATCGTCAACTGCCGCAAGTCTGGTATCAGATTCAGACCAAATTCCGCGACGAAGCGCGTCCGAAATCGGGACTCCTCAGGGTGCGCGAATTCACTATGAAAGACGCCTATTCATTTGACGTGGATTTTGCCGGACTCGATAAAGCTTTCGATGATCAGTACAACGCTTATTGCGCGATATTCAAACGTTGCGGCTTGAAATTCAATCCGGTGGAAGCAAGCTCAGGGGCGATGGGCGGCAGCAAATCTACAGAGTTTATGGTTCGCACCCCAGCCGGCGAAGATCTCATCGTCGTCTGTGAATCGTGCGGTTATTCGGCGAATGTTGAGAAAGCCATATCTCAACTTAGCGCAATCGATGACAACGAAACAGGGAGTGATCTGCAAGAGTTCCCCACGCCGGGCGTCCGCACGATTGAAGACCTGGTGACATTTACAGGCGGCGCTACAGCAGATCATCAGATCAAGACTCTCGTCTATGTGCTTGATGAAAAGATCACGCTGGTCTTGATGCGTGGCGACCACGAGTTGAATGAAACGAAATTGGCGGACGCCACCGGCGCGATAAATATCAGACCAGCGCAGGCCGAAGAAATCCGCGATGCACTGGGCGCGTCAGCGGGTTCTTTAGGTGCCGTCGGTGTGAGCAACGCTACGCACAAAAACATTACACAGGTCATCGCTGATGAAGCTTTGCAAGGTCGCAAGAATATGACCACCGGCGCAAATAAAGACGACCATCATTTGCGCGGTGTGGATGTTGCGCGTGACCTCAAAGTTGATAAATGGGTGAGCCTTCGCCCCGTGAAAGCCGGAGAACTTTGCGTGAGTTGCAGCGCGCCGCTTGATGTTTTCAAAGCCGTTGAAATCGGCCACATTTTCAAACTTGGCACCAAGTATTCGGCGAGTATGGGCGCCGATGTGCTGACCGCTGATGGCAGCAGCGTCCCTATTGTGATGGGCAGTTATGGCATAGGGGTTGAGCGCGTGATGGTCTCGGCAGTTGAACTTTTCCACGACGAAGCGGGAATCGTCTGGCCCACGGCGATTGCTCCCTTTGCCGTAGTCGTTACGCCCGTAAATATCAAAGACGCGGATTTGATGGCTGCTGCGGAAAAGATTTACGTCGAGTTGCAGGCGGCTGGCGTAGATGTTTTGCTGGATGACCGTGACGAACGCGCCGGGGTGAAATTCAACGACGCTGAATTGATCGGCATACCTTTCCGTTTGACGGTCGGCAAGAAAATCAAAGAAGGCAAAGTCGAATTGATGACTCGCGCTTCACGCCAATCCGAAGACGTAGCGCTTGAAGAGGTAGTTGCAACCATCAAAGCTAGGGTAGCAACAGCAACCTTACAATAAAACTCCAGCAGTAGAGGAAACAAAGAAGCGCGGCGAGACTAA
>JANMSG010001174.1:0-2269 GCA_031389065.1 Acidobacteriota bacterium
ATGGAAAGGGACCTGGAACATTCAGCTTCAATATTCGCGCTTCAAGGACGTTTGCTTTGACAGAGCAGATGCGACTGCGAGGCGCGATAGATGTGTTTAATGTTTTCAATCGTACGACCTACAGTTTCGGCTCGGAATTTATTGATCGTGACGATAATGATTTTCTGATCCCGCGTCGCACACAAAGACCTAGAATGATTCAGTTGAGTTTGAAATTGGATTTTTAAATTGAAGTGAGACAGCACGCTACACATCCGATGAGTAGGGAAGAGGTTTGGTTACGTTTGGCAAAGCACCTGCGTTGAGCGCGCCGGTTCGACGATTCAATTGCCATTGCGCCTGCTCCAGCCCCAGCCTGGCGCGTGCGGCAGCAGAGTCTTGAGTATTTTTCGAAGTGATTTTTTCAAAGAGCCTGATGGCGCGTTGAAGGTCGCCGGTTTCAGACGCTGCTTCGCCGCCTTGCACGCAAGCGCGTGACATGATTTCAACATCTGTAGAGACGTTTGCCAGCCTTTCATACTCAACCGAGGCTTCGTGTTTCATATCAATCTCTTCAAGGTATTCGCAAAGCACGAGCCAATCTTGTGCCGGAATGTTCGGCTCCACTTTGTTGTCCGGAAAAGCCAGCAACAGATTGTCATAGGTGTAAAGCGCTGCTTCTTTGTCGTCTTTTTCGAGATGGTGTTTGATTAACAAGGTGTATATCTCGTTGAGTTGCGTATAGTTTTGCATACGCTCATAAACTTGCACCAGAGCCATTAAAATTTCGGGACTGTCCGGATAACTCGAAAGCAGGGAGGTGAGCTTTTTCTCCGCGGCTTTTTCTTCTCCTTTGTCGAGCAAATCCAAAGCCAGGGCAATCTTGGGCGATAGGTAAAAGGCAATCTTCGCTTCAATTTTGGGATTGACGTGTTTCTCTTCAATTTTGAAAAGCTTCATGGCATATGCAAAGATTACACCAAAAGCGAAGCCCGAGATATGGCAACGATAGCTGACGCCGTCACCCCCCGAGGTCTTAAAATTGAAGAACCACCAGAGTAGAAGTTGATTCAAAAAGAAGAATGCCAGGTAATAATAGCTTGCTACTTTCACCACACCGAAAGGTTTCTTGCCAAATGCCATCATCGGCAGTGCGAGTGGAATTGAAACCCACCCCAATTTAATTTTTGTGTGTGGCAGACGCACCAGAAAGGCTCCCATAATTGCCGACACCGCGCCTGATGCTCCGATCAAACCTGTTCCGCTAATCGCATCTGGGATGCTGGCAATAATTGCAGCAGCCAGGTAAAAGAGTAGAAACAGGTCGCGCCCCCAAAGGTCTTCTACGCTGAAGCCTACAGCAAACAGAGTAATCAGGTTAAAGAAAAGGTGAAGCGGAAAGATGAGTCCAAAGATGCGGCTGTTTGCATGAATGAATGAATAACTGAGGAGTTGATAGGTCTTCCATTTGCCGTCGCGCACCACACCATATTTGTTGTACAGGTGCGCTTCGTCTGCCACGTCATAATCTTCAAATAACGGTTTAATGTCTTTGCGAAGTTGTGTCGCTGTTGCCCCTTTGAGCCAGCGTTTGTAGTCTTCATCTTTCGCCGGGTCTTCTTTTAATTTTTTCTCGATGGAATCAATCTCTTTTCTAAACAACCCTGTCTCTAAGAGCCTCACTCTGATGCTTTCATCTGAGAGGATTTCGCGGTTGTCATCAATGAAAAGCTTGATTTGTTTTGCTGCTTTTTCTCTTGCCTTGTCCTGCTGAACTGTGACCGGAAGGCTTACGAAATAGATCAAGGTGTTTACTGCTAGAATCGAGAAGGTAATCAGCGGCAGACGACGAACTGTCGAACGTTCATTTCCTAGTGGTACAAAGAAAAAGAACAGCTCGAAAGCCCAGACGATAATTAAAAGAGTAAAGAGAATCGTGTCCAGCATAATTCAGCAAACCTCTTTGCTGGTTTCACCTGACGAGGGGTGGTTATCAAAGTGGAGGCAGGATTGATTTTATAAATGTGATACGACGAGATGATAACGCAGCACCATACGCGCCACAACAGTCTTATTTTTAGCCTGTAGTTCTAAACCAGCAGTCTATTGAAAATTTCATGCGCTTATCACTATTAAAAACTATGAAGAACGGCTGAAAAACAAGGCTAAGGGCTAAGAAGCTGTTTTAAAAGTTATAGATTGAATGAATTTCCAGCACTTACAGGCAAGAAACGACCCAAATTATGTTTTGCTCACTTCCGTAAGTCCTTTGAAATCATTGAGCCTATTT
>JANMSG010000021.1:0-9736 GCA_031389065.1 Acidobacteriota bacterium
CCCATCGGCGCGCCGCAATTGACACAAAACTTGTAGCCGTCAGGAACCATCGCACTGCATTTCGGACAATTCATATCGCTCTCCTTTTTAGAATCAATATCTATTTACCTTAAAGAATCAAAACAGAGTTTGATGTTTAGCAATAAATAGTTTGTCATTGCATTTTTTCAGCCTACGTTGATTTTCGTTTCTATCTCGATAGGCGTCTCTTTACCAGATATCAAACCTTTCCCAAAACCTATTATAAAAAGGTCTTCGTTGCGTTTTTCAAATCTCATTTTGAAATTCACAACACTCTCATGTTCAAAAGTGTACAGACACAAGATGGGTCGCCTTTCTGAATCGTATGCCTTGGTAATTTCACATTGCTGAGTATTGAGAGGCATTTGAGGATTGAGATCAATCTTGGCAATCTCCGAATAAAGTCGTGGATAGACATAGAGCATCTCATCCGTTTTTTCCAACTCTTCATCTTTTTCGAGTTCTTGATAGTCAATCGCTTCTATTTCAGGCGCATTGCATTCAATGTCAATAGACCAGCCTGTGCCAAAGCGATTGGTTTCATATTTTATCTCTGCTGATTTCACCGGAAAAAAATATTTGTCTATCCTCAACATAAATATCTCCACAATGTAAGTATTTCGTCACATTAAACTAATCGGGTCAACTTCTATGGAAAAACTTCGCGGATTATGCCCTGCCAGGATCACCCGCTCCATGCCGAAATCTAAGGCTTCGCGAGCGCGTTTGCGACTGCGAGCCTTAATTAAAATTTGAAAGCGATGCTCGCCTTTGATTCGCGCAATGGGTGCAGGCGCGGGACCCAACACTCGCAAACTCGCATCCTTGGCAAACTCGCGTAACTCTTTGGCTAAATCGGTTGCCGCATTGTTGGCTTTCTCGAACTCTTTGTCGCGCACACAAATATTTATCAAAGCGGTGAATGGCGGATAGTGCATCGAGCGCCGGAAATTAATTTCGCGGCGATAAAACTCCTCGTAATCCTGTTCCTTGGCGCAGACCAGCGCGTAATGCTCAGGGTGATAAGTCTGAATAATCACGCGACCCGGAAGACTGCCGCGACCTGCGCGACCGGCGACTTGGGTGAGCAGTTGAAAGGTGCGCTCTGCGGCGCGAAAGTCCGGCAATGACAACCCTACGTCAACGGAAATTACGCCCACCAACGTTACATTGTGAAAGTCATGCCCTTTTGCCAACATCTGTGTACCGACGAGCAAATCTATAGTCCCTGCGGAAAACTCCATTAATAAATGCTCAAGAGTGCCGCGCTTGCGTGTAGTGTCGCGGTCAGCGCGGGCGATGTTCATATCCGGGAACAACTCTTTCAACTTCGATTCGATTTGCTCTGTGCCTTCGCCTACATATTGAATGTAAACCCCGTCGCAAAGCGGACAAATTTTCGGAGCCGGTCGCATATAGTTGCAGTAGTGACAGACCAGACTTGAATTGAAGCGGTGATAGGTCAAGGTCACATCGCAATTGATGCACTTGAGAGCTTCGCCGCAGGTTCTGCACAACGCGAAGGAAGAGAAGCCGCGCCGATTCAACAAAATGATCGCCTGCTCTTTGCGCTCAAAGGTTTCGACGATTGCCTGTTTCAACTCATCTGAAAAAGTCTGTTGTTTGCCGTGTCGTTTAAAGACTTCGCGCATATCAACCGCTTGAACCTCTGCGAGCGGACGATTGCCATAGCGCGATTCCAATTTGATGTAAGACGATTTGCCTGTGTGGGCATTATGAAACGATTCCAGCGAAGGCGTAGCGGAACCGAGTACGACAACAGCTTTGGCACTAACGGCTCGCATGATCGCCGTGTCGCGTCCGTGATAGCGCGGCGATTCATCTTGCTTGTAGGTCGTTTCGTGTTCTTCATCAATGACAATTAAGCCTAAATTTTCAAGCGGCGCAAAGACCGCCGAGCGCGTGCCTATGACAACGCGAGCTTCGCCATCTTTGATGCGTCGCCATTCATCCATGCGTTCGCCATCGGAAAGACTCGAATGCAAGATCGCCACCGCGTCGCCAAAATGAGCGCGAAGTCTGCGCGAAAACATGGGCGTCAGGGCGATTTCAGGAATCAGCATCAGCGTGCTTAACCCTCTGCGCGTCACATCGAGCATGGCGCGAATGTAAATTTCTGTCTTGCCGCTGCCGGTCACGCCGTGCAGCAAAAATGTAGCATATTCGCGTTTGTCTATTTTTTCTATGATGAGGTCAAGCGCGTGTTGTTGTTCTTCGTTGAGTTGCACCAAATCCATCTGCTGTTGTTTGAGATGAGCCAAAGGGTCGCGTCGGACTTCACGCGCAAAGACTTCGACAATGCCGCGCTTTTCCAGAGTGCGAACGACAGAGGCGGAAACCTCTGCCGCCTCCAGCAATTGGCTCAAAGCGATTGCCTCATCCGCTTCGGACAGAATATTGAGGACGCACTGCTGCTGATCGGTGGTGGGTGATCGGTAGTCAGTTTGGTTTTGCTTTTCGTCCGCTTGCTTCCATCTGGTTCTTGCTCAATCTCTGCGACGGTTTTGGGTACGCCATTTGTCGAGGTTCCATTGCTGTTTGTTTGCTCTATCAACTGACCACCGACCACCGACCACCGACTACCAAGTCGCACAGCATTTTGTAATTTCGGCTTCAAGCGCGAATCCGTAGCGTGTTGAGAAACACTGATGAATCCGGCGTGTTTTAAATTTCGGATGAGCGACGCGGTTTGCGCTTTCGGCAAGTGTCGCTCTAACTCTTTGGCGTTGATGGTGCCTGAATGGTAGAGCAATTCCAAGGCTTGATGTTTGGTCGAAGACCAGGCGAAACCTCCTGAATGATGTGCCAGTTCGGCGCGTCCCGCAGCGGTGATGGTGAGCATCTGTTCGGTTGCGATGGCGGCGCCCGAAGGCAGTGCGGCGCGGATGCACTCGCCCCAGGGCGCGTAATAGTAATCACTCATCCAGCGCGTCAGTTCAAGCATTTCGCGTTCGATGATGGGCGTTTCATCAAAGAGTTCTTCGACGTCAAGAATGTGTGAGTCGGGTAATTCGCCTTGCAAGTTTTCGTGCAGGGCGACGATGAAACCGGTGAGCAATTTTTTATTGAAAGGCACGACGACACGGCAACCGACTTGAGCGCGGTGAGCCATATCGCCAAGCAGCCGATAGGTAAAAGTTTGTCGAATGTAAACGGGAACTGCGACCTCTGCGAACATCGCGCAGATTGTACACGAATACCAAGAAATCTAGCGAGTCTCGGCAGACTTGAGAAATAAAAATGAGGCTGACGAAGACTTTCGCTTCGCCAGCCTCTGAATTAAGCAAAACAGAGTATTGTTCTACGGCTATCTACTGGCACAGAGTCATCACTACCGTGCCGGTTCCGGCGTGTCCAGGGTTTGAACTGTATCCGGCATCCGTCTTGACGATGACCAGGCGCGTAATGTTGCCCGAAATCGTCGAGCCGGACTTGGTTATTGAACTCGAAACAATCACGCCCATATAAGCCGGAATGCTTGATGGGGGTGGTGGGCTGTTGCCCGGTCTGGTTGTCCAGGTTGCTCCGCAAGACGGGGGCGGGGTAGAGGTTTCGCTCTCGAATCCTTTGAAGCTCGAAGGCGCCGCGCCGCCACTCAATGAATTCAAGCGATCCCACTGCGCCCCCCAGAAAGTCACCTGGGTATTGACAGCCGCATTCAGGTCACCGATGACAAAGGTTCCCGTCGCTGTCGCATAATCGAAGACGATTCTGTGGCAGCGCTTGATGGTCTGATTCCCCGCGCGGTCTGTGACGATAACTTCAAAATAGTAATCGCCGACAGGCTTGTTGACGGTCAAAGTGCCGGGGCATCCTGTACACAGTGGCACACGGTTGCCACCGTTGCTATCTGTGAGGAACCACTGGTAGCCGAAAGCACCGGGCACGAAGGATCCGGCATCGCTTGCCGCAGCGTCGAGCATGATAGCGCCCATACCGCCCGCGCCCACAAGTGTTCCGCCATCACCGATGCCAACACTTGGAGGTGTGCCATCAACGTAGATTTGCTGTCGGATGATGGGGCTTGCTACTCCATCGCAGACTTCGAAGACTTCCACAACCGGGTCGCAATCATCAAGGTCAAGCGGCAGCGACCAGTTGCCCGCCGCATCAATGGGCGCTGTGTAGGTGGCATTGTTTCGTGTGCTGGCGGGATTGCGCGCGTCTGTGACTCTGATGTTCACCGTACAACCGGGATTCCCTGTGCCTGTAACAATGCGACGAACGTGACCGAAACTGATCCCATCGCCGGGACCATAAATACCCTGATCGCCGGGTAAGCCGCCGGTAATGGTCAAGCCCAACCGCACTATGCGATGACAGCGCTTACGCAGGATATTGCCAGCCGTGTCCGTAACCACGACTTCAAACTCATAATCTCCGTGAAGCAAATCAATCGTCAAAATGCTGCCGCCGCCCGTGAGGGTGCCGCCCGTGCCGCCACCACCTAGAAGGAGGTTGCCGCCGCCAGCGCTGCCGCCTATGAGAAACCACTCGTAGCTGACGCCGCCACAGTTGATGCAGTGCGAAGTATTCGGATCACTGGCGCTGCCATTGAGGATGATGGTTGATGTGCCGCCACCGCCGCTAATGAATGTGGTGCCATCGCTTGGTCCGCCATTGGTGAAGACCGGAGGTGTGCCATCAACGAAGATATGACGATGATCGGGGTCGCTTGAAACGCCCCCGCATATCTGCACAATGTCTATGACCGGATCGCAGTCGTCAAGCGTCAGGTCTATTGACCAGTTGCCTGATGCGTCCACGGTTGTGGTAAGTGTGCGGTTGTTATTGGTGCTACTCGGGCGAGTCGGGTCGCTGATGGTCATTTGAATGGTACAACCAGCATTACCTGTTCCGGCAACGTGAGTAGTGACATACCCCGGATTCCCCGTTGTGCCCGGTCCCAGAATGCCGCCATCGCCAGGCAAACCACCTGTAACAACTGGAGGAGGGGTTGGCGTCGTCGTATTGCAATTTACGGCATTGACGGTGACCGTGAATGAACCGACATTGTTGAACCAACCAAAACCATCGAGAGTGGCGAGGAACAAGCGTGTCGCCCCGGCCGGTGCGATAACCTTTTGCGTTACGCCGGTGCTGGTCTTGCCGTCGCCGATGAAAAACACTTGCTTCAACCCAGGGGAGTTGGTCAGATAGTCGAAACCTCCGGCCGCCGTATATAAATCACTATGCGCCGGAGCAGGCGTCGCGTTCGGCGCTGCATCAGTAAGGAAGACGCCGAGCAGGGCATTGGCAGGTCCCAAGTAGCCGCCGATGCCGTTTGACGAGTAGTGTAGATTTTGGTAGCTGGCTTTTCCATCAGGCGGGTCGAATTGATTGTCTCCGAGGTGGACTAACCCGGTAGCCGAAAAGGTGAATTCGCCTCCTCCTGTAACCGGTATTCCACTCGCGAGCACGGGAGAGTTTGCCGGTACAGAATCCCAGCCGTTGTCCGTGGTGCCAGCCGGCATACCTGCAAGATAAGGATTCGACGTACCTGGCACGACGAGTGTCGCCTCGCAAGGCGAAGGATTGCAGGGGGTGCGGTTGATGTTGACCGTGAAGGTGCCGGAGTTGTTGAACCAGCCGATACCATCCATGGTGCCAAGAAATAATCTCGTTGCGCCTACAGGCACGGTGATTTGCTGCGCGGCTCCGGTAGAAGTTTTGCCGTCGCCTATGAAGAACGGTTGCTTGAGTCCTGGAGCGAATGTCAGGTAATCGCGGCTCGCCGGGGTGTGAAAGCTCAACGCCGTGGTTGGGGCGGGGCTGGAATTCGGCTGACTGTCATCGAGAAAGAGACCGACCAGTGAATTCCAAGTCAATAAGACCTGCCCGATACCGTTCTCAACGCCCGGCGTGTGAGAACCGTTCGCGCCGCCATCGGGACCATTGCCGCTGTTGACATCAGGCGTGAAGCTAACCTTGCCGGAGGCTTCAAAGGTTAAGTTTGTGCCGGGAGAGATGGCAATGCCGGTGACGTGAATAGGCGATTGCGCCGGGGCCTGGTCGCCTAAAGCCACCGTTGAGCCGTTGGGCATTCCCGCCAGCCACGGGTTCGAGGTTCCAGGCACCGTAACCGTCACGCTACAAGTATTTGTTGAAGATTGCATAGGCGCGGCTGGTGCGAGGCTTGCGGCTTTTCCATAAGCGCGCGCCGTTGTATTCAAGACAGACAGACCGGGCATGACAATGCCGATCAGTAAACTTACGAGTGTGATGGCAAAAACGATCACACGGATACGATAGGGGCGTGGGTGTTTCATTAATCTTTTACTCCTCTTTATGATTTGCCCAGGCATTTTGCATTGGGCGCTTCTGTTGATTTGAAAAACGGCAAGCGCACGGATGATAAGCTTCAGCAGTACTGTGCCTTGTCGTTGTGAAGATTGCTTGAGACGATGCTTTCTATGCTCCCTATAGAGTAACGCGACATAACCCTGCAAAACCTCTAACAGAATTTTTCTCACATTAGACTTTTTTTTAACAAGTGGATACAATGCGCCTGGAAACGACAAAGGGTTGGGTAAACCTATCTCTAAAAAAATCTCGCAATTCCTGCGAAACTGGGACGAATGCGAAGCTTTATCGGCAAATTACGAAAGCGAAAATCGAAGCCTGGAAAGCGCATCATGAAAACGGAAAGTAGTATATGACTCCTCAACATTGGCAGCGCATTGAAGTTCTCTTTCAGGCTGCCCTCGAACACCAACCGGAAGCACGAATCGCTTATCTCAAAACCGCCTGCGTTGCGGATGACAATCTGTACGCGGAACTCGAAGCGCTGCTCCTGGCGCACGAAAAAGCCAGTAATTTCATCGAAAAACCCGCATTCAAAGCGAGAGCTTTTGAACCCTCACGAGATCTTCATGCCGACGCTGACGAGCAAGCCAATGATTTGGCAGGAAGACGGATTGGATCCTATCGCATACTGCGCGAGATTGGGCGCGGCGGCATGGGTGCGGTCTTTTTGGCGACCCGCGATGATGACGAGTATCAAAAGCAAGTCGCCATCAAACTCATCAAGCGCGGCATGGATACAGACCTCATCTTGCGTAGATTCAAGAACGAGCGTCAGATCCTCGCCTCCCTGGAGCATCCGCATATCGCGCGTTTGATAGATGGCGGCTCAACCGTTGAAGGGCTGCCCTATCTGGTGATGGAATACGTCGAAGGCACACCGATTGACTCCTATTGCGACCAGAAGAAACTCTCGACGAGCGAGCGCCTGAAGCTGTTTCGACAGGTCTGTTCGGCAGTGCATTATGCGCATCAAAACCTGGTAATCCATCGCGACCTCAAGCCTTCGAATATCTTAGTCACCCCGGATGGCACGCCCAAGCTCTTGGATTTCGGCATCGCCAAACTGCTCAACCCGGGTTCGGATTTCCGCACCATGGATGCAACAGAGACAGAGATGCGAATGATGACGCCGAATTACGCAAGCCCTGAGCAGGTGCGAGGCGAACCCATTACAACAGTGAGCGATGTCTATGCGCTTGGCGTGCTGCTTTACGAATTATTGACAGGACATCGCCCGTATCATTTGAAAAGCCGCGCGCCGCACGAAGTGTTGAAGGCGGTGCTCGAAGAAGTGCCGGAGAAGCCCAGCACGGCAATTACCCGTCAGGAAGAGGCGTCTTCAACCGATGGAACAAACTCTGTACGCCTGACCGCCGAGTTGGTCAGCAAAACCCGCGACGGGCAACCCGATAGATTGCGGCGCAGGCTGAAAGGGGACATAGACAACATCGTCTTGATGGCTCTCAGAAAAGAGCCGCAGCGTCGCTATCTGTCCGTCGAGCAATTCTCAGAAGACATCCGCCGCCATCTGGAGGGTTTGCCGGTGTTGGCACGCACAGCCACGCTCTCGTATCGCACAGGAAAGTTCATCAAGCGCAATAAGCTTGCTGTAGCAGCGACAGCGATAGTCCTGCTGACCCTGATCGGCGGCATTGTGGCAACTGCCAGGGAAGCACGTCTAGCAAATCGGCGCTTCAACGAAGTGCGTAAGCTGGCGCATTCCGTGCTCTTCGATTATCACGATGCGATAGCCAATCTTCCGGGTTCGACTCCTGTCCGCGAGAGATTGATTAAAGACGCCCTTGAATACCTCAATAATCTGGCGCAGGAAGCGGGCAACGACAGATTGCTGCAGCGCGAGATCGCCAACGCTTACCGCAAGATTGGGCAGATACAGGGCAACTCATATTACTCGAACCTCGGTGATACGGATGGGGCGATGGTCAGTTATAGCAAATCGCTGGCAATTTGCGAGCGCTTGTCGGCAAGCGACTCTTTAGATCGAGAAACGCAAAACGAGTTGGCGAACAGTCACATAGGCATGGGCGATATGCATTATGGACTCAATGACCTCAATAGCGGGTTGCAGGAATACGAGCGCGCCCGCGTCATTTGCGAGGCGTTGATTCTACAGGAGCCAGCCAACCTTGAGTATCGCCGCGCTCTGGCTGATCTCTATACCAAAATTGGCGATATTAAAGGGATGGAAGGCTACCCAAATCTTGGCGATACAATTGGAGCCTCAGAAAGCTACAACAAAGCCATAGCGATGCAAGAGGTGCTGGTTGCCGGCGATCCTGAAAATCTTGAGCTGCGTTTATTTCTCGCCAAAACCTTATCTAACGCCGGAATGATTTTAAACACCAGCGGGGATGTACGTGGCGCGATTGAAAATGGCAGCCGAGCCGTGAGCCTGTTTGAAGTCATCGCTGCCGCTGACCCGATCAATGTTAATTACCGCATGAGCCTGTTGTCCGCCTACGCAACATTGCGCTATGCCCTGGTGGATAATAAGCAGATTGCCGAAGCCATACAGAATTCCCGCAAGATCATTGCAGGGCTCGAAATTCTGATTGCCGCCGACCCGCAAAATGTCTTTGTGCGCCGCAGCCTGGGGGTCAGCCATAACGCTTTGGGCCAAGATTTGCTACGCACAGGCGATGTAAATGGCGCACTTGAAAATCATCGCAAGGCAATCGCCATCGCTGAAGCATTATCTGCGACTGATCTTTCCAGCGCCGAGAATAAGCAGGATTTAGCCTTCTCCTGGCGGCGTCTGGCTGATGGCCAGGTTGCGGCGCGTGACTTCCACGCGGCGTTAGAGAATTTCCGAAAGGCTCTCAAGATGAGAGAAGAGATACTGGCTTCTGACCCGTCAAACGTCGGAACAAAGGAAGATATTTCTTCCATCTATGCGGGCATCAGCACGGCGCTGGCGGCAATCAGCGATACGAAAGGCGCGATGGTGGCTTTGCAAAAGTCTTTGTCGCTTGCCGAAGAAATGTCAGCGCAATCGCCAAAGAATGCCTATCAACGTGTTCAAGTGGCGCTCAGATATTTTGAAATGGGCAAACTGCAATCTGAAATCGCACACTCTCGCAGAGAATCAAAACCGCAACAAAAGGCGCGCTTGCTCGAATCGCACACCTGGTTGCAGCGTAGCCTGGGGGTCTGGCTGGAGTTGCGCGAGCAGAAAAAATTGCGTCCGGCAGATGCCGATAAACCTGACCAAGTCTCACATGCGATTGCCCGATGCGATGCGGCTCTGGCTAGATTGCCATAGCGTAGGCTTTGTAAGCACGTAGCTTACGAAAAGTATTGATATGTTGAGTCATAAAGCCTCATTCTGCATCGAAGGCTGACGCTTCTCTGAGCGATTTCCTTTCCA
>JANMSG010000127.1:0-19068 GCA_031389065.1 Acidobacteriota bacterium
GGCGGAATTGCCAAAGGCTACATCGTCGACCAAGCCGTCAGAATGCTGCGAGAGGCCGGCGTCCAGGCGTTTTTGGCTCAAGCCGGTGGTGATCTCTACGGTGCAGGACGCAAGCCGGACGGATCAGCGTGGGTGTGCCAATGACTTTGGGGTGGTTGTCGCTACAGGAATCGGCCACACGATCGGCGGGACGAGTGCCGCAGCACGCAACGTAATTTCTGGAAACCTGGGCGACGGGATACTTTTGCTTCCCCTGTCTGATACAAACACCATTCTCGTTCAGGGCAACTTCATTGGTACAGACGCCACGGGCAGTGCCGCTCTCGCCAATAACGGTGATGGCATTCAAGTCGCGGGCACAGTGCCCAACAATACGATTGGCGGCACGGCAGTAGGAGCCGGCAACGTCATCTCCGGCAACGGCAGAGTTGGAGTCAGCGTTTTCCCTGTCGGCGCCACAGGCAACCTCGTGCAGGGCAATTTTATTGGCACCAACGCAGCGGGCAACTCTGCGCTACCCAACTCCTCCGGAGGTTTAGCCATCGTTGCCCCAAACACAACGATCGGTGGCACGACCGCCGCAGCCCGTAACCTCATTTCCGGAAATAATAACCGCGGCCTGTTACTAGGGGGGAGCACTCTAGTTCAGGGCAACTTCATCGGCACCGACGTGAACGGCACAGCGGCTCTGGGTAATCTTGCGGCCGGCATTCAGATCGGCGGCTCAAACAATACTTTGGGCGGCACGGTGGCAGGGGCGCGCAATATCATTTCTGGTAACCAGAATGACGGTGTGCAAATAACAACCGCTGGAGCAACGGGCAATGTCGTGCAAGGTAATCTCATCGGTACAAACGCCAGTGGGACTGCGGCGCTGCCCAATACGAGCTTTGGAGTCTCTATCGTAGGCGCAGGGACCAATACCATAGGCGGGACGGTTGCCGGGGCGCGTAATATTATCTCAGGTAATGGCAGCACCGGCGTAAGCCTGCAAAACGCCGGAACAACCAACAATCTTGTGCAGGGCAACTTCATCGGCACCGACATCAACGGAACCAGTGGCATTGGCAACGCTTCCGTAGGAGTCCTGATCTCTGCGTGCAGCAATAACACCATCGGCGGCACATCTGCGGGGAGCCGCAACATCATCTCCGCCAACGACGGCGGTGTCGTTATTATCAGTGCAGCCAGTAATCTCGTTCAGGGTAATTTCATCGGCACCAACGCGGCAGGCACTGCGGCGCTCGGTAATGTGCGTGGTGTACGCCTGGCTTTTTCCCAGAACAACACGGTTGGGGGCACGACCGCCGCAAGCAGAAATATCATCTCCGGTAACACGGGAAACGGCGTCGAAATCGTAGATGTCACCTCAACAGGCAATCTCGTCCAGGGGAACTTCATCGGCACCAATGCGGCAGGCACTGCGGCACTGGCTAACCTTCTCAGCGGCATCAATATTGATGCCGCTATCAACAACCTGGTTGGCGGCACTGCCGCAGGCGAAGGCAATCTCATCTCCGGCAACTCTAATAACGGCATATTGATAAGCACGGGTGCCACCACGAATCAGGTACAGGGCAATCTGATTGGCACCAACGTCACCGGAACAGCGGCGATTCCTAACGCCACCGCCGGCGGCCCATCTTTTGGCGCAGTCCACATCGCCAACGCCAGTAACAATACAATCGGCGGCACCGTTGCAGGCGCGCGCAATACGATTTCGGGAAACGACCGGGGCATACTGATTGACACAGGCGCAACCGGCAATCAGGTGCAAGGAAACTTCATCGGCACCAATCCTGCGGGCACCGCGGCACTCGGCAATGCCTTGGGCGGAGTGGAGATTCGCGATGCTTCAAATAATACTGTCGGCGGCACCGTTGCAGGTGCGCGCAATATCGTTTCCGGTAACAACGACGGCATCCGAATAGACGGTGCCAGCACGGGCAACATCGTTCAAGGCAACTTCGTAGGCACAGATGTGACAGGGACCATCGCCATCCCGAACCTCAATTTCGGAGTCATCATCTCCGGCGGCTCAAACAACACCATTGGCGGCACCTCGGCGGCGGCACGAAATGTTTTATCGGGCAACGCCTTCAGCGGCATCAACCTGTTCACCAACGCCGCGAGTAACAACACCGTTCAAGGTAACTTCATCGGCGTCAACGCGGCAGGTACCGCTGCGCTGCCAAATGCCATAAGCGGATTCCGCATCAATGGCGGCATCAACAACACCATCGGCGGCACGGCGGCGGGCGCTGGCAATGTCGTCTCCGGCAATCCAATCGGCTTCACTTTTCTCAATAGCGGCAACGGCAACACCGTGCAAGGCAACTTCATCGGCACTCAGATCAACGGCACAACGCCTTTGCCGAACACAGGCGACGGCATCAATATCGCCAGCAACTCCTCGAACAATACCATCGGTGGAACGGTAGCGAACGCTCGAAACATCATCGCCTTCAACGGCAGTCGCGGCATCAACGCGCTTTCGGGAACAGGCAACGCCTTGCTCACAAACTCGATCTTCTCAAACACCAGCCTCGGCATGGATCTCAACGGCGACGGTGTCACCGCAAACGATGCGGGCGACCCGGATGCAGGGCCTAACAACCTGCAAAACTTCCCTGTCTTGACCTCGGCGACGCCCGGCGCGATGACGACTATTCAAGGCACTCTCAACAGCACGGCCGGAACGGCATTTCGCATCGAGTTCTTCTCAAACCCCGTCTGCGACGCTTCGGGCAATGGGGAAGGCACGACCTTCCTCGGTTTCACCAATGTCACCACCAACGGCAGCGGCAACGCGACAATCAATGCGACACTACCAAGCGTAGCTGCCGGTAATGTGGTCGTTGCCACGGCGACCGACCCGGCAAACAACACTTCGGAATTCTCACCGTGCGTCACGGTAATGGTTCCGGCCGCCAGCGCTGATCTGCTGATCACCAAAACCGACGCTCCCGATCCGGTGATCACGGGTGCAAATCTCACCTACACCATCACCCTGACCAACAACGGACCGGATGCGGCGACCAATGTCTCGATGCAGGATACCTTGCCTGCGCAAACGACCTTTGTTTCGGTGGCGAGTACAGGCTCCTGTACGACGCCGCCCGTCGGTGGCACGGGAACCGTTACCTGCACGCTGGCCTCTCTAGCGCCGGCAAACTCGGCGACCCTCACCCTGGTGGTCAATGTGACAGCGCCAGCGGGGAGTACGATAACCAATACGGCAACCGTATCGAGTTCAACCCCTGACCCCACTCCGGGAAACAATTCGGCTACCGCCATGACCGCTGTCAACGCTGCGGCGGGCTGCACCATCACCTGTCCACCGAATCAGACGGTGCCCAACGCTGCTAATCAATGTGGCGCGACGGTCAACTATCCGTCGCCCACGACGACCGGCCCTTGTGGCGCGGTCACCTGCACTCCGGTTGCGGGTGCGTTCTTCCCGAGAGGCGCGACCACGGTCAACTGCACAACCGCTGCGGGACCCAGTTGCACGTTCACCGTCACCGTCAACGACACCCAAGCGCCAACCATCACCTGTCCGCCCAATCAGAATGTCAGTTCTCCGAGCCCGACTCCTGTGAACTATCCGCCGCCGACCGTCACCGATAACTGCCCAGGCCCGACCTTTGCCTGTGTGCCGCCATCGGGCTCGACTTTCCCGCTTGGCGCAACCCTCGTCAATTGCACGGCGACCGATACGTCGAGCAACACGGCCAACTGCTCTTTCACAGTTACTGTCACCGCCGCCTGCACCATCAGTTGTCCGCCGAATCAAACGGTGAACACCACGCAATGCAACGCTACGGTCAACTATACAGCGCCGACCCTTATGGGCGCCTGTGGTACGGTCAAGTGCGTCCCGATATCGGGTGCCACCTTTCCACTCGGCACTACAACCGTTACTTGCCGAACCGATGCAGGGCCCTCCTGCTCCTTCAGCGTGAGAGTTGTGGATAACCGTCCGCCGGTGGTGACTTGTCCTGCAAAGATCTTGAAACCCACTGACCCCGGTAGAGCAACGGCGGTCATCAACTACGTGCCGGCAACGGTAAGCGATAACTGTACGGGCGCGACGGTCGTCTGCTTGCCGGCCTCCGGGTTCACAGCTCCAGTCGGGGTGACCAGTGTCACCTGCACGGCAAGGGATGCTGCAAACAACATCGCTTCGTGCTCATTCACGGTGACCGTAAGCGATGCCGAACCGCCCACCATTCAATGCCCGGCAAATGTCAGTGTTGATATAGGTACGGGGCAGACTTCCGGCGTTGTGCTCTATACGGCACCCGTAGCCAATGACAATGCGCCTGGTGCGAGTGTGGTTTGCGTGCCTCCGTCCGGCGCGACATTCCCCGTAGGCATTACAACTGTGACCTGCACGGCGAGAGATAGCGTAGGCAATCAGACAAGCTGTAGTTTCAGCGTGACGGTCATGGGAGGCGCTCCGACCGGGCGAGTTATTATTGCGGGAGGAGGGCCGGCCTTGGATTTTGGCAGCGCCTCGCCTGTGCCGGTCAATCGCAAGCCTGCAAAGCGAGGGAAGCTTCCCTGCGGACTCTTCTCGATCCAGAATTCCGCCTTCACGCCGTTGCGCCTGACGCTCGCTTCCATCAATCGAGTCGGCGCAGACACGGACACGGGTCGCATCTCTCAAGCTGCGGAGGGCGATTTGTATGAGCTTAACGAGAGGCTTGCCGATGGCAGCCTCGTGCCGCTCGCTGTCGGCTCAACGGTAACCGTAGCGGTTGGCGCACAAAGGAACTTCTGTTTGAAATTCGCCCCGTCCATCCCAGCGCTTGCCGAGGTCACCACAGGGCTGCGCGCGCCACAAGCCATACCGGACGTGATCAACTCGCGCATCATCTTTACCGTCGCAGGAGGCGCGTCGCTGATTGCCAATGTCAATGCGCGAGTGGAGACCGCAATCAAGCTCATTAATCCGAATAACCCGCGCCAGCCGGGCATTGTGAGCTTCTCATCTTCAGGCAACGAGTTCATCATCAACTTCACAGTGTTTGACTCGAATATGGATGTCAACAAGGCAAGCTATGAGTTTCTTGATGCCAGCGGCAATCCGGTTGCTGGGCCGTTCGACACTGATCTGGTGCAGGCAATCCGCGAGAAAAGTCTCGTCAGAGGCCAGAGCTTCACCGTCGAGCAGCGCTTCACAGGGGCGCGCAGTCATCCTGAGATCAAGGGGATGCGCGTCACGGTTTTCGATAGCGAGACGAAGTCTGTCGTCTCGACAAGCGAGTTGCAGCCAAGTCTGGCAAACACCGTCCAGATAGATCGAGCCGAGAGTCCGCAGATCATTCCACCAAGGGTAGTAATGAAGAGGTAGGCGGAACACGGGTTTCCAATTCAGCCTGCAGGCGGCTCATCATTACTAGTTAGCAAGCTGAGTCCTAGGGTGAACCGATACCCCGCAAGTTCACTTGAAACCGGAACCGGCAAGCAAAAAAAGCCAGCGAGCTACACCCTCAGCACAGTTGAAGATTGCCTCAATCTGCAAAGCTTTCGGTGAACGCTTCCATCCGCAGATTGAGACCGAACCAATGATGATTTTTGAATGCAAGAAAAGGAGAATTGTATGAAGCAAAGAATTCAGATCTCAAGAAAGCTATTTTTGATAGCGTTGTTTTCATTAGCCATGATGGTTGACGCCTACCCTCTACAAAGTGCCAACAAAAAGTTGACGGGCTACGACATCATCAGTCTGGAAAAAGTCACTGTCGAAAAGAACAAAGAGACCGAAGATTTCCCCGAAGAGTATGGCGCGGTGTTGCATCAAAGTGCCTTATCCAAACTTAAAAAGAAAAATATTTTTAACCAGGTAATTGATGCGGCAGCAAATTCTGTAGAACCGCAGAACCAGGAAGCCAAGCGGCTCATCTTGTCTAGCACAGTCATTGAATACAAAAAAGGCAGCCGCGCCAAACGCTATTTCGTAGGCTTTGGCGCAGGGGCGACGAAAGTGAAAGTGCGCTTTACCTTGCGCGACGCCGCCACCGGGCAGGAGTTGTTGCGAACCGAGCGAGATGGCAGTTATTCCGGGGTTTTAAGCCTTGCAGGAGGTGGCAAAGCCGAAGCCAATGAAGAGGCCGTTGGCGATGTCTTGGACGGCTTGATCAAAGACATACTCAAAAACCGCTGACCTTTAATCCCGGACTGGATCGAGAATGAATAGGCGAATCTCCGAGCCAAAACTCAGGGACCTCTATGTGCGTCTCTAGCATGGACTCCAGGCGGATTTTCGTGCTCGGCAGCTACGGCACAGTTCAGCGCCACGTCGGAATTCTCGTCCTACCGAGTGCTTCGCTCTTTTGTCTACTGGTGTCAAACCATTTCCGTTGGTGGTACCCCAAAGCCTGACCCCGTCAGGTCAACAGCGTCATAAGAAAAATGGAGGAAGGTATGAATCGTAAAACTATCTTGAAACTTCTGTTTGTCATCCTGGTGTGGAACGCCGTTCCCGCCGCCGCACAGACGACTATTTTCACGCACCGAGGCAACCTGGGTTTTGCGGCAAACGGCAACTACGATTTCGAGTTGAAACTCTTCGACACGGAAGCCGTCGGCACAGGCGCGCAACAGGGCGCGACCCTCCAGCGGCTGAACATCGCGGTGACAAACGGCGAGTTCACCCTGACAGGGGTAGATTTCGGCGCGGCGGTGTTTACGGGAGACGAACTCTTCCTTGATGCCGGCTACCGGCTAGCTGGCGGCGGCGCTTATACAGTTTTGTCGCCGCGAGAAAAGATCACCGCCGTGTATGCGAATCGCAGCTTGTCGGCGGCAACATCAGATACAGCCACAAATGCGACACAGTTGGGCGGTTTGCCCGCGACCGGATTCATTCAGAACACGACTTCACAGCAAACCGGTACCAGTTTCAACGTCGCTGGCGACGGCACGGCGGGCGGCACACTTTCAGGGGGCGTCGTCAACGCCGCGACACAATTCAACATCGGCGGCAGTCGAATGATCAGCATTTCCGGACCGCTCAATGATAGCTTGTCCGTAGGTGTTGCTGCGGGGACAAATAACACAGGCTGGAATAATTCCTACTTTGGTTCATTCGCCGGGGAAGGCAACACGACAGGCAATTGGAATTCCTTTTTCGGCACAGGCGCAGGTCGCAACAACACGACAGGCATCAGCAACTCCTTCTTTGGCTCAGCCGCAGGTCGGTATAACACAACCGGCAGCGAAAACGCTTTCTTTGGCTTAGACGTAGGCTTGAATAACTCAACCGGTAACAATAATTCTTTCTTCGGCTCGGTTGCAGGAGTAAACAATACCATTGGCTTTGGAAATTCCTTCTTCGGAAAAGCAGCAGGGTGGTACAACACATCCGGGAGCGATAATACTTTTTTCAGCGCTTATGCAGGTTTCCGCAACACCACAGGCAGCGGCAATCTGTTTTTGGGTAGACGGGCAGGCCAGGAGAACACCACGGGAAGCATCAATACCGTTATCGGTTACTACGCCAATTTATCAGCCAATAATCTTTCTAATGCTACAGCCATAGGCAATCGCGCCATGGTCGGTCAAAGCAATTCGCTGGTGCTGGGCAGCATAAACGGTATCAATGGGGCGAACGCCGATACCAAAGTCGGCGTCGGCACAACTGCGCCTTCCTTCAGGCTGCACGTCATTGATCCGTCGAATGCGGGTTTGCGAGTGCAGACCAACATCACAGGTGGCACACTTGCCTCCTTCGGCGGCAACGGCGATTTTGCGATTGATGCGCCAGGGATTGTTGGCGGCAGATTTATCGTCAAAGAGAATAGCTTTACAGGCATCGGCGTAGCCGTGCCGCTCGATCAATTGGATGTCGGCAATATCATCAGAGTGCGCGGGCTGGGGACCGGCGGCAACAATTCCCTTTGCCGCAACGGTTCTACTCAAATCGCCTTTTGCTCATCAAGCCTGCGCTACAAAATCAACGTTGCGCCGTTTCATTCAGGCTTGAGTTTAGTCAATCGTCTGCAACCGATTCTTTTCAATTGGAAAACCAGTGGCGAAACCGATTTGGGATTGGGAGCAGAGGACGTTGCCAAAGTGGAACCGCTTTTGGTGACCCATAACGAGAAGGGTGAAATAGAAGGCGTCAAGTATGATCGCATCGCTGTGGTTTTACTCAATGCCGTAAAAGAGCAACAGGCGCAGATTCAAAACCAACAACGCGAGATTGAAAGTTTAAAGCGCCTGCTATGTCTTCGCCAACCGAAAGCCCAGATATGCAAAGCGACTGTAAGACAAGTTGGCAGGCAACCTTCGGCTTCGACAGAACACTCCAGGTAAATCGCTTCAAGCAATGAGACTTTCAAGCCTCGCACCATCACGATGAAGGCGCGAGGCTCGAAAGCTCTTGCAAAAATAGATCAATTTCAGCGCGCTTCAAAGTCAGCGGTGGCAGCAGTCTTAAAACGCTGACATCATCTGCCAAGCCTGTGATGATTTTCTTTTCGAGCAAGGCTTGCTGATATGGCTTGGCGCTGTCACCTTTGAACTTGATGCCAATGAGGTAACCCAAACCGCGCACCTCTTCAACGAAATCCAGCTTGCGCAGTTCACTGCATAAATATGCAGAATTTATGCATACATTTTCGAGCAGGTTTTCATCGTGCATCACCTCAAGTGTAGCTTCGAGCGCCGCACAGGCAATCGGACCTCCGCCAAACGTCGTGCCTAAATCGCCGTTCTTGATCTGGCTGGCAAGCGCTTCGGTCATCAACACCGCGCCCATAGGAATGCCGCTTGCAATACCTTTGGCAAGCGTTACCATATCGGGCACGACTGCGAAACGACCCGCGAAGAAGTATTCGCCTGTGCGACCCATGCCTGTCTGCACTTCGTCATAAATCAGCAATGCTCCCGAATGATCGCACAACTGGCGCAGCGCTTGATAAAACTCTGGCTCTGCCATTCTGACACCGCCCATTGATTGAATCGGTTCAAGAATGATTGCCGCCGTGTCATTGTCCACCAACTTTTCAACCGCGCTTGCATCACCAAATGGCGCATAGATGTGCCCTTCAAGCATCGGCCGAATGCCTTCACGATATTTCGGCAAACCTGTTGCCGAAAGCGAACCCGGTGTGCGTCCGTGAAAGCTGCCTTCAAACGAGATAACTTTCAAACGCCCTGTGAGTTTGCGCGCTATCTTTATGGCATTTTCATTTGCCTCTGTGCCTGAGTTGACGAAAAAAACTTTTGTGAAAGCCTCTGGCGCGACTTCGACCAACTTCTTTGCCGCGCGGGCGCGTGTGTCGTTATAAACCAGATTGGAATAGAAGATGAATTTCGCCGCCTGGTCAGCGATGGCCTGTACAACGCGAGGGTGCGAATGCCCCGTTGAAACGACCGCGTGCCCGCCGTAGAGGTCTAGGTATTTTTCTCCATCGCTCGTATAAACCCAAACGTCTTCGCCACGCTCAATGACAAAGGGAAATTTTTTATAAGTCGCGACTTGATACTTCTCTTCAACGTCAATGATATTTTCCTGTTTTGCTTGCATCGTTATCCTTTTTGCTCAAGATGATCGAGCGGAACCCAGCCGCTCTCCCCTTGCTGATTCGTACACCACACCCAGCCGCACACCTCTCGCGTTGCGGTCAACTCTTCGCCAGCTTGCGCGGCCAACTCTTTGGCATCGTAATCAACGAGCGCCGTTGCTTGATCGCCTTCGCGCTCTACGTACTTCTCTGGAACCCAACCGCTCTTGTTGTTGGTGGCGTTCGTACACCAAACCCAGCCTGCCCACTCACTCTCTTTTTCTGTGATGCTCAACTGATCGCCGGTTTGCATCACAATCGCATCCGTGTAATAGACAGAATAATCTTTGACAACTTGATAGACTCTTGTGAAATCGCCTGGCTTCATAATCGGTCTTCCTTTTAAGCACGTAAGCAAAAGTTTTCGGGTAGATCAATACAGTGAATAGTGAATCGTGGGGAAGTGGCGGCAAGCGGTAACGCTTCTCCTCGCGCTGTTCTTCACTTTTGCCTTTTTCCTTTTGCCCACCCTGTCACCTGTCACCTGCTCTCTGTTCCCTACTTTTTCCTTTTGCCTTTTTCCTTTTGCCTTACGGCTTATGGGTTGGTACCTGCAATTACTAAGCCTGTGCGCTCTTCTATGCCGAACATCAGATTCATATTTTGCACGGCTTGTCCCGATGCGCCTTTGACCAGATTGTCTAAGGCAACCAAGACAATCACTGTGTCGCCACTTGCTGCCCAACCGATGTCAACGAAGTTGGTGTTTTTTACCCAATTGATGTCTGGCGAGCCTTCAACCAAGCGTATGAAGAATTCGTTGCCGTAAAAGTCTCGCATGACGCCGCCGATTTCATCCGTTGTCATCGCGATGCGTGTGGTGAAATAGAGCGAAGCAAAGATGCCGCGCACGGTTGGCAATGAATGTGTCTGCATCACCAGAGAGCAATCGGTTAAAAAATCTTTGTTGACCGAAGCAAGCAGTTGCAGGACTTCTGGTTGATGTTGATGCTCGAAAATTTTATAGGCGTAAAAACTATTGGCGCGTTTCGGATGATGTGTTCCGGCAGCAGGCTTAGCGCCTGAACCCGATGAACCGGTCTTCATATCGGCGATAATTTTACCTGTGACCAAACCCGAAGCAATGAATGGGTAAAGCCCTAGTTCGAGAGCCGTTGCAAAACAACCGGGATTGGCTATGCGCGAAGCTTCCTTGATTTGAGGGCGATTGACTTCCGCCAGTCCATAAACAAATTCGCTTTGCGCCTGCATAGCTGTGTGCTCGCGTCCGTAAAATTCTTTGAACTCGTCGGCGTCGTTTAATCGAAAATCGCCTGATAAATCAATGATTTTTACGCTCTGCCCAATCTTCGAAACCAGTTCCATCGCCTGCCCGTGAGGCAAGGCAAGGAAGACGCAATCCAACTCATCAAAATTAAGCTCGTCGTTGGTTGGCGCGAAAACCAGGTCGGTCAATTTCGCAAGATTTGGATGCACAGCATCAACGCGCTTGCCCGCGTGTTCATGCGCCGTCACCAGTTTGATCTCAGTTTCAGGATGAAAGAGCAAGATGCGAAGCAACTCGCTGCCACCATAACCTGAACCGCCGATGATTCCTACTTTAATCATTACGTTTCTCCGAAACAGTAGCCGGTAGTCGGCAGTCGGTTGTCGGTAAAACCAACTGACTACCGGCTAATGCCCCACGCTTTTACTTTATCTTGAACGATCTTCGCTAGCTTCTCGCCTGTGTGAACTGCGTTTGCCGCTTCCAGTCCGAGTTCTCTTTTTACGAAATCGGCACCCATTTGCGAATCCGTGACTGCGCCGGAAACCACGTCTATGTTTACGCCCTGTTTTGCTAACAACTCGCGCCCACCCCAGGCACCTACGAAATCGCTTGCGCAAAACACCAGCGCGGCTGTGCCTTTCATCAACTCGTCATCTTTGAAAATTGTGTCAACGCTATAACCGCCGAGTATGCCGTCGCCCATCTCTATCACGATGCAATCGGGTTCGACTTTGCATAATTCGGCAATCACGCCTTTGGCTATTGGCGCAAGGTCTTTGACATTGACAGTCGAAGGTAAGCCGCAATCGAGAAAGCTCATGGTCTTGACAGCGCCGTGATCCTGCATATTTAAAGTGTCGCGCAAACAGGCAACCCCTGATAGCTTCGCAGCGGCTACGCGGAAGCCTTCGCGTGCCAAATGCTTGATGATTTCAGTTGCCGCATAGGTTTTACCAGAGTTCATGCAAGTGCCTGCAACCAAGACAATCGGCGAAGTCGTGGCAAAGGAATCGAGCGGTGCCACGGCATTTTCGCTTATATTCAAAATGCGACCCTCGCGTACAGGCATACCGATGACTTCAACTTCGATCGCCCCATTCAAACTGTGATGATGCCCCAGACAGCTACCGATCAGACCGCCCATATTGAGCAAGTGTAAATGGTCGCCAGCTTTTATGGATTCGGGAACGTCGCCCACGAATCCTTTGAGGGCGCGGCGAAACCCTAAGACACCCGCGATGATGTCGCCTGGATTGATCTTTGCCAGGCGACCCGTAATTAACTCAAGATTGTTGTAGGTGGCATTGTCTGTGACGGTGCGAACGATGACAACATTTCCGGCGCGGGCTTCGCAATCTTTGGTTATCTCAAGTTCGTTAGTGAGTTTCAGATTTACAGTTGAAGATGCGACTTTATCAACCCGCACCAAATGCAAATCCGTGTTAAAAATATTTAAGGTTTCATCGCTACTGCCAATTGTCTGTTCAGCCGTTCTACTCATCTGTGTCTCTCCCGTCTATTGTCTGTTGTTTTTCCTCTGGGCGGCTGTGCCGCTTTTAGGTGACTGCCCCCTGCCAAGTAGTTAAATGGCAGTGGTCTCTCCGTGTGGCTCTGCCGCTTTGATGTGCGGAGAGGCTCAGCCTCTCCGCGATTGTTTCCCCTTTTTCTTGGCGGCTACGCCGCTATTGTTCCGCTTTCGTTTGCTCGGTTGCGAGCTTTCGCAATCTCAATCTGAGGGCGTTTAATTTGATGAAGCCTTCGGCATCGCGTTGGTTGTAAACCGTATCTTTCTCAAAGGTCGCAAACGCCTCTGAATAGAGCGAGAACGGCGATTTGCGACCGACGACCATGCAACACCCTTTGTAGAGTTTCAAACGCGCAGTGCCTGTGACGTTCTTCTGCGTTTCGTTGAGCAAGGCGCGAATTGCTTCAAATTCGGGCGTGTACCAGAAACCGTAATAGATCATCTCGGCGATGCGCGGGGCGAGCGAATCTTTCAGATGTGCCACTTCGCGGTCCAACGCCAGAGATTCAACGGCGCGATGAGCGGCGTGCAAAATTGTCGCGCCAGGCGTTTCATATACGCCGCGAGACTTCATGCCGACGAAGCGATTTTCAACCAGATCAACGCGACCAACGCCGTGTTCGCCGCCGACTTTATTCAAACGGTCGAGCAAGTCAGCAGGCGATAAAACTTCACCATCTACGGCAACCGGAATGCCCGCTTCAAAATCAACTTCGACATAGACAGGTTTGTCCGGCGCGTCTTCGGGTGATTTCGTAAGGATGAAAATATTCGCAGGGGGTTCCGCCCAGGGGTCTTCCAGGATGCCGCCTTCATAACTGATGTGCATTAAATTCCTGTCCATCGAATAAGGCTTTTCTTTGGTCGCCGTGATCGGGATGTTGTGCTGCTCTGCATAGGCAATCAGGTCCGAGCGCGATGTAAATTCCCACTCGCGCCATGGGGCGATGACTTTAATTTGCGGCTCAAGAGCGTAGTAGGTTAGCTCAAAACGAACCTGATCATTGCCTTTGCCGGTTGCGCCGTGTGATACGGCTTGGGCGTTTTCCTTGCGAGCAATTTCGATGTGACGTTTGGCAATGAGGGGTCGGGCAAGCGATGTGCCCATCAGATAAACGCCTTCGTAAACAGCGTTGGCTTGAATCGCTGTGAAGACGAAATCGCGCACGAACTCTTCGGTCAAATCTTCGACATAGAGTTTCGATGCGCCTGTTGCCAAGGCTTTTTCTTCAAGCCCGCTGAGTTCTTCGGCTTGCCCTATGTCGGCGGCGTAACAGACGACTTCGCAGCCGTAAGTCTCTTTGAGCCATCGTAAAATCACCGAGGTGTCCAAGCCCCCAGAATAAGCCAACACCACTTTTTCTATCTTTTCATCAGACATTTATCATTCCTCCAAACCAATGTTACCTGGCAGCGTGTCTTATACGACTACCGGAAAGCGCGAAAAGTTTATTCAATGCTTTGATAGCGGCGCGCTGATTTGCGCTATCTTTTGTTGCGATGAAAATCGTGTCGTCGCCTGCGAGTGTGCCAACGATCTCTTTGATATTTGTCGCATCAATCTTCACGGCGACGAGTTGAGCTTGCCCGACATCGGTTTTCAAAACGATAAGGTTCTCGCCTGCCGTGTCTATTTCAATGGATGGCAGAGCAAGCGTCGGTGCCGATTGTGGCGCAACATAATGACCGTTTGCTTTCGTGAGTCCTAACTTAACAATGTCGCGTGACACGCTCGATTGCGTGGCTTCAATTCTGTGATATGCAAGCATTTCGACAAGCTCCTGCTGCGTCGCTATGCTGTGCGACTTGATGAGCTTTAGAATCTTGTCTTGCCTGCGTTTGTTCATTACGCCCTCTGTTTATGCATTATTTTTGCATATTAATGCATAAACACTATTAAAGATGAATAAGTATGCAATTTAGTTTACGGATCGTCAAATCTTTTTTGAGAGATGAAGACTGGAAAATGAATATTACAGAAAAATAGGAAGACTTTATAGCTTCCAAATAGCAAGACGCAGGAGTTGATGACTAGGAGGTAAATGATTGGCAATGAGTTCAAAGTCTTTTCGATTCCGAGTTGCAATCCCGTGTCTGTGTGATAAAGCAGTTGCCGCTATGAAGACATCGTTTGAGTGTTTATTTTGCTCGCTTTTTGAAAGACGAGCCATAATATGGGCGGCGATTATTGCCGCTGCTTGATCGAATGGCAATATGCCGGAAGGCGATGAACCGGATGGCAAGAGACTGCATTGTCGAATGAGTTTTTCTGTTTCCAAACGGTCTTGTATTGTGCGTTCGTCAAGCTTTCCTGCTTTTACTGCTTTATTCTCAAATCCATAGATGGATTCGTAAATATTAATTGTCGTGAGTGCAGGAGGGCGTTTATGGAGCGCAATATAAGCGATGATATTTTGCGTCGTGGGTTGGAATCGTTTTCTCCAGTCCGTGAGAACATCGGTATCCAAGACAAGAGGCGTTTCTGGAAGAACTGGCGTAATTGCCATTAAGCATTATTCTCCGTCTTCATCATCAAACGCCCCAAAATTTAGTTCAGGACGGGCGGTTACTTCTGCGATTTCTTCTTCTGTCAGCCCAGCTAAAGTTGCTGCCGCTAAATCGTTGTAAAGTTCCGCAAGTCGGTTATCTAGTTGTGATTCTAGGTCAATCAGAGATTGAATATTTGAGTCCCAAGCATTGACAGGCAAACGAGGTGCAAATGGCAAATCAAATTTTGCTTGCCCAATAAGAGAACGAATTTCGATCAAAACTTTATGACCATCGTTACTCTCTAACTCTTTTCTTACTCTGTCAACATCCTGAATCTGTCCGCTCTCTATGGTGATAGATTCTGGACCAAGATTGATAGTTTTACCAAAAAGATTGATTGATTCTTTTTTATCAAGCGTCATCGGGGAACGCAATAAAAATTCTGTAAACCAATCCAAACATTCTTTATTGGCAACAAGCGGTATATAGAATGACTCAGTGGGCAATACAAATGAACGATCAACAATGGCTCTATAAATAAATGCGATCATTTCCAGTTCATTCGCTGATAAATGTTTGGGCAGTTGAAAAGATTGCTCTGTCGCTTGTTCAATTACCATAGCACGGTAAGCAATTTGTCGAAGTTGGAGCATTTTGCTGATTTGATATAACTCGAAAACGAATCTGAACCTGCCATCTAGACCCATTTCAGATATTTGCAAGTGCGTTTCTGATGAAAGCCCGAGAAGAGCTTTGAAGGTTGAAGAAACGAAATCAGCGCGAGGATTATCTTGCACTAACTCGGTTCTAAAAAAATACTCATATGTTTTAAATTGCCTGCCGTCTTCAGCAAGTTGACCATTTAGTTCTAAAACGCCTAAGACATCTTTATCAATCGGAAATTTCATTGTTACTAGGTTATCTTCAACTTCATAGTTCAGATCAACAAGAGAAGAAATTTGAGATAATTGAAAATCAGAGAAATGAAGTTTCAGCAAAATTTCCTGACCCGCTTGCGGCAAATGCAATGGATGAGATTCGCTCAAAGCGATTCCGGCAAGTGTTGGTGGAATCGTTGCAATTCCCATTTGTTGTAAATAAGATGCAGCTAACATAATGCCATAATCTTAATGCGTTTTTGCTGAATGGCGCAACAATATAAAAATCTCAGAGCCGCAACAATTATCTCAGGCATCCTTTCATCATAAAGGTTCATCAATAACCGCCGACGCAAACAAATATATGAAACGTGCATTACTTTGTGCATTCACAAAGCCTTTAGCTTGTTAAATGCCTATGGCGAAGCTTGCTCAATTCAAGCTTGGAATCGCGGTTGAAACCAATATGCAGAACACGTTTTTATTAATCCGCATGGCTCGCAACCTGGGCAATCACGTAGCCCATACGGTTGATGCGCAAACCCTTGCTGCTCGTGATGACTGGCGCTTAGACCTTGCAGCCATCATTGCCTTCGGAGCGATTGCGGGCCTCTCCGTAGGCGCTTGGACTGGCGGATTGCACATGGTTTATGTAGCCACGAAAGTGCCGCTGTTATTGCTCGGAACCTTGATCATAGGGCTTCCTTCAATGGTTGTGTTGGGGCGCTTCATCGGTTGTCCGCTTTCGCTTTCGGGTGCGGCGAGTCTCGCTCTTTCGTCAATCGCCCGCACTTCGGTGGTACTTGCTGCGCTTGCTCCGGCAACCTCTTATTTTGCTTTCACGCTGCCAGCACGAGGCGCGCATGTTTATCGCGCTGTCGTACTGTCGCAGGTTTTCGCTTTTGCCGTAGCGGGTTTCGTAGGTGTAACGGCTTTGCGCGGCCGGCTTGCTTGGGTTGTAGAAAATAGAACCCAGCATACCCGCGTAGTCTTTTTATGGATTGCGATTTATTCATTCGTCGGCGCGCAACTCACTTGGGTCGTGCGCCCATTTCTTGGCAATCCCGGCGCGCCCGTCGAATATTTCCGCCCTTACGCAGATCGCTTTGGGCTTGATAACAATTTTTATTCTGCCGTCTTCACGCTCATCAAACATTCGTTGGGATGGTAGTACGGTAGGTGTTAGGTGCCAGGTTTTAGGTGTTAGCCAGAAAATCGAGCTAACCAAAGTGAAAATTAAGATGGTCAGTATCAGAGTATTTACTAACACCTAACACCTGGCACCTAACACCTGCAATAGGAGGATTATTTATGCGAAGCACTTTATGGATCGAATTGTATATTCAAAGGTCTGCAAGGATGATAGACCAACTTCTACGAAGACCAGACGGCGCGAGCGCAGGACTCAGAGCCTCTGGAGGCGTTCCGGTTGCAGATGCTTTCCTGGTCGCTCTGCCTTTGGCGGCGCTCTACGGCATAGGCATGGGACTGGGCGCGGGGTTCAAAACCGCTATGTATAATGGCACAAAGTTGAGCCTCGTGCTTTTTGCATCGGCAGCGATTTGCCTGCCGTCATTTTATGTTTTCTCGTCGCTTGCGGGTTCGCGTTTCTCTTTACGCGAAGCCGCCAGAGCCATTGCCGGGTTTGCGCTCATTACTTCTGTCATCTGGGCTGCGCTTGCGCCTGTGACGGGCTTCTTTACAGCAAGCGTTTCTTCAGGGCCCTTTCTCATCATCTTACACATCGTCTCTATTTTCTTAGGCTTTGCGATAGGCGGTTCCATACTGGGCCGTGCGCTTATCAGCCCTAAGAAAACAGATTTGGAGAATCCGCATTTGCCGAGCTCCGAGAATGATGTTTTAGAGATCGAGCCGACCCGCGAGCGTCAAGTGGCAGCCAGAGTCTCGCCAGCTTTTTACGTGATCTGGTTTGTCGTTTATGGAGTTGTTGTCAGTCAATTGTTTGTTGACTTCACACCGAATCTTGAAGCCGCTCCTTTCTTTAGACCTGAAAAAGCTTTGTTCTTAGATGTGGCTCGCCAGGCGCTCAATCGATGAAGCGAATCGCGTCTGCGAACCAGAGAACAAGCGTTGTAAAAAGGCACAAATACATAGAGGAAAATGCTGATAACCCGGATAAACCTCTATAAGCTTTGTGCCTTTTTTATGCGATTTCTTTGCCAGTCAATTTCGTCTGCGAGTTGATACATCACTGCTGTAAAGCTATTCTACCTGCTCTTACAGGGAAATTGTTTCGGAGGGATTATGGCACTAACAAAGAAGGCTCAGGAAGTTGTGGATTATATGACGCAGCAGCGAGAAAAATTTCTGGCTACGGCAGATGGACTCAGCGACGCGCAACTCAATTTCAAACCCGCAGAAGACCATTGGTCAATTAGGGAAATCTTTCATCATATATGGATGGTCGAAGGCTTGACCTCAAGATTGATGGCGAATTTATTGAAGCAGGCTGTTGAAAATAATTTGCCCGCAGACGCAGATACAGAAGGCTCTGTATTGAACAGTCTGGCTTCTCATGCGGAAAAATTGAACGGAAAGTTTCAAGCGCCTGAAAGAGTCATGCCGATTGATGCCGGGTCTCTTGAAGAATCAATCACGAAGATGGGCGAGACTCGCGCAAAGATTTTGCAGCCACTTGATGAACTCTGCAAATATGACGTAAGCAGTTTGCTTTACCCGCATCCGGCGTTGGGACCGATTCATGCGTATCAATGGCTTTTAGTGATGGGCGGACACGAATCGCGCCATAGAAATCAGATCAATCGAATCAAAGAAGACGCAAATTACCCCGCCAATTAAAAGGCGAAAGCCGAAAGGCAAAAGTTGAATTTTCGGCTTCATAACTTTTGCCTTTTTGTTTTGCCTCTTAGTCAAATGATTACTCATTAGCTTCCTCACGCCATTCCAACTTTAATTTCAGTCCGAAATGGGCGAGGAGCTTGTCAGCCAGTTCATCATAGAGCCTTCGGACTTCAGCTTCGCTCACTTCCAACTTAACTGCGTAGTCCTTGACCCGTGTGTGGGTAATTAGCTTTTGTGGATCGAAATCTAAGTTCCACCAGTAGGAAGGGAGTGGGAATAAGTGTCTTGCTTCCTGCTCAACTAAGGGATGCTGAATAATTGCGGCGAATGCGCAACATCGAATAATAATGTCATCCTCAATGGCGATAGACTTGCAAACAAGTTGCCAAGTTTGTGGGTCATCTTTTTGCCCTGCTGCCAACAACTCCAGCGCACGAATGCGGACATCGCTGTCTTTGTCCGCCGTCATAGATTCGCGAACGAGTTGCCAAGTTTGCGTGTCATCCTTTTGCCCTGCTGCCAACAACTCCAGCGCACGAATGC
>JANMSG010000223.1:0-8761 GCA_031389065.1 Acidobacteriota bacterium
CTTGTTAATCAACAGCATATTCAATGGGAACGATCAAGCGAAAGCGTGTACCGTAGTGATTCTCGACGGGGCTTGTGAGTTCGACAGAACCGCCCAGTTCGACGGCGCGGCGTTGCACGATTGCCAGTCCCAAACCTGTGCCGCGTGATTTCGTCGTGTAGAAAGGTTCGAAGACGCGCCGTTGTTCTTCAACAGAAATCCCCGCGCCTGTGTCCGTCACTGATAAAATCAATTTTATTTTGTGAGCCTGCTTTGATGAGCTGTTCAATGAGTCGGTTTTTGCATCAGCCTTCGTTTCATTGCTGTGTGTGAGTTCGCTTCTGTGAGCCAATACAGGCTTGAGTGTTCGATTGAAAATCTCTTTTTCAATGCGAGCCTGGACGAAAACCTCATCGTCTTTTTCGCAAGCCTGCACGGCATTCAAAACCAGATTGCTCAAGGCTTCGCGTAAGGTTGCGGCTTGTGCGCCTAACAGTTCACAATCTTCATCAATCTGCGCTTTGAGTCTCACGCCGCGCTCTTTCGCTTCGTTGCCCAACAACGCTATGGTCGAATTGACAAGCTCTGACAAAGCGATGGCGCGACTATCCATTCGTCCGGGTCTTGCAAATGATAATAACTGCGAAACTGTGCGATTGAGGCGGTCTATTTCGTTGACGATGATTTGCAAATCGTTGTCGTAATTTTTCAAATCGTCTTCTTCGCGCATCACTTGCGCGATTGATTTTATTGACGAAAGCGGATTCTTGACTTCGTGTGCGATGGTCGTAGCCATCTGTCCAAGGATTGCCAGACGCTCGCGACTGGCAAGTTCGCGCTCAAGCCTCACCTTCTCATCAACCAGGCGGCAGCTTTCGATTTCAATCGCCACTTGCCCCGCCAGCACATCAAGCACAGCGCGTTTATCCGAAGTCAAGGTTTGTGATTCCGCTGTGATGATCATCAGTCCTATCAACTGTTTTTCGCGTTTGAGCGCGTAAACGGCTGTCGCCTTCATCGCCGCAACATCTTCATCCTTTTCGATCATGTCTGATTGCAGGCGCTCGTATTTTTCCGCGAGCCGCCGCTCCATTCCATCAGGCAATGAATCATCAACCAAAACGATTCGCACCTCCGACAATTCCAGTCCGCGCTTAATCGTTTCTTCCGTGTAACCCAACAGCGAATTCAATTCGCCGAAACCTTCCGCGCCGGATGCAATTTGGCGAACCACATCGCGGTATAGACCAATCTCTCGTGTAAATAGTGTCTCAACCATTCTGTCGAGACTTCGCACAAAGGGCCCGGCAAGCGCAAACACTGCTAGTATCAAAATCGCTTCAATGACGGCTGCAGAGACGTCGTAGCGAGCCACTAAGAATTGCCCGAGCTGACGTATGCCATAAATGTAAACGGTGATGAAAACGACTGCCGATGATGCGTAAACCAGACTGCCTTTGATGGCTATGTCAACGAGTTTGTAGCGATATACGTGATAGGCGACAAGGAACGCTGGCAACAGCGACAACAACATATATGCCACCCAAAAGACATCGTTAGGCTCTGTGCGGCGCGCGCCGACAACGGCAAATTCCAAAGCGCCATTAATGATGAAAAGTACCGCTAGATGTTTGAAGAACTGGCGTTCACGCGAGGCTTGCGCGTCAAACTTTTTCATGATGGCGAAATCAATGGCGGCGCAAGCCAAGAGCGTCAGCAGGTACCAGATTGAATACGGCAGAAGCAGCGGACGCATTTTGATTAAGAAAGGTTGATAGGCGCCTTTATTGACCAGGTAAATCGCAAACGGCAAAAAAAGCATCGGCAGATAAAGCGCCAGGCTTATCAGGCGAACATGTCGAGCAGTGATTTTTTTGTAGTTATCGAGCGTTGCGAAAAAAGCGATGTGTGCATGAAGCAGCGCGGCGGGAAGCAAAGCCACGCCAATCATCGTGATGGCATTCCAGGCGCGTAAGCCTCCTGTTAATCGCTCGCGCCCTAAAATCATTTCGTGAAGCGTGATAAAAAGATTGCCAGTAAACCAGATCCCTAAACACAACCCCAACATGACGTACGTGCGTTCATATTGCGTGAGTTTCTGGCTGGAACCGAGCCGCCGTTTCCATATGAGCCAGGTGATATAGAGGTGCAGCGCTGCGCCCGTAGCGAAACCGACCAGCTTGAGGATTGCAAGCAACGCCATACAAAATGATTAACCGCCAAAACGCAAATAGCAAAGAAAAATTTTCCATAGAGAAGAAAATCTTTTTGCGCTTTCCGTCTTGGCGGCTGGTTTCCTACCGAGATGTTTTACCTGTCAATTCGCTATCACCCGAAGCGTTTCGCGTCGTTGCTTGCGTAAGCGGCGACCGCGTTGTCTGCGATGGCTGTCGTCTTGAGCGCGTTCACCATATCAGCCAGTTTGCCCGCAGGTATCGCGCAAGTCATTTCACTATTCGGCAAATTCGTTCGCACACGGCTGAGCATACAGCCTACACTTACGGCTGGCACGTTTTCTTCTTTCGCAATCGCTATAATGTGACATTGCGGTTTGCCTTCAAAACGAATCCCGGGCCAGGCATCGTGCAGAATCATCACCTGTTTCCCGTTCAATCTGAGAAAGACTACATCGGGGTCAACGCTGGTTTCTTCGAGCGGTCCATACGTGACGAAGTTGTGCTTCTCTTTAATGGTCGCAATGTGCGGAACCATATCCATGGTCACCCAGCCAGTCTCTAACAATGCGGCTACGTCGCCATTGCCAGCGACTTCTTCGAGCGTCTTCAAGCCATGCGTCAGGCTACCGACGCTGCAATTGCCGTGATCTTCGGGCTGGGTTGTGAATGTGCCTTTCGTCGCTTCAATCCAGAAGACGCAACCGGCGGGAACTTTTCCTGTGCGTCCGTCTGCCAAAGGTTCAGGCGTTGCGCCTTCATAAAAAGAAACGCCTGCGGGCGCATCTTGCGAAAAAGTAATCGCCAACGGCGGCGATTGTAATCCTAATAAAGAATGAACTTCAGAAGCTAATGTTTTCCAGTCTGCCATTACATTTTTCCTTTTAAATAAAATTACTTGAACCAGATGTCAAATGCTGGATATTAGATGTCAGATATTAGCCAGGTATCTTGAAATTGGCTATAGGAGCCACTTTCAGAATTTCATAATCTGATTTCTAACATCTGACATCTAGCATCTGACATCTGATATCTATCACCAGGCAATCGCATAACGACCTCTGCGCGGGTCTGCGCCTGCTTCGATCACCCCTGAATCGGGACGTAACATAATTACTGTCGGCGCAGACGCATTGCCCCAGGCGGAAACAGCTTCGACTTTGTGTCCGCGTGAAAGCAGAGACGACAAAATGTCTTTGCCAATGCGGTCTTCGATTTTTACTTCGCCAGCATTGAAACGATGGTCGTCAAATGAACTCACCAGATGAAGGGTTTGAAAACGCGGAGCCTCTACAGCCTCCTGCACGTTCATGCCAAACTCTATAATGTTGAATAGAACTTGAAGGAGCGATTGGTCTTGATTGTCGCCGCCTGGCGTTGACAAGGCGAGTAGTGGTTTGCCGTCTTTCATTACCAGCGTCGGCGTCAGCGTAACTCTCGGACGCTTGCCAGGTTCAAGCACATTCGGATGACTGGCTTCCAACAAAAACGATTGCATACGCTGTCCCATCAAGACACCTGTGTCTCCGGCAACCACAGCGGGAAGCCAGGCGCCCGACGGCGTTGCTGTAAAGACATTGCCATCCTTATCAATGACATTCACACAAGTCGTATCGTTGGCGCGTTCGGCTTCGGGCACTTTCGATTCGCCCGTAAGCGTCGGCTGAGGATTGTCTTTCAACAAAGGAGCTTTATTGACAGGGTCGCCGGGTCGTTGCTCCATCGAAGCGCGCATCTTATCAATCAAAGTGCGGCGCATTGCCGCGTAATCTTTTGATAGCAATTCATTGGCAGGAACCTTTACAAAATCAGGATCACCGTAATATTTGTCGCGGTCTGCGAACGCCAGCTTCATCGCTTCAACAAGCGTGTGAATGTAATCTGCGGAGTTGTGTTTTGCAGCGCGCAGGTCATAGCCTTCGAGGATGTTTAACAGTTCGAGCATTGCCGGTCCCTGCGCCCAAAAGCCTGTTTTGTAGATTTCATAACCGCGATAGCTTGTCATGGTCGGTTGTTCGACCTTGGCGCGAAACGCCGCGAAATCCCCAGCGCGAAGCAAGCCGCCATTCTTTTCGGAAAACTCCGAGATGCGTTTGGCAATCGCACCTTTATAGAAATAGTCTCGCGCAGCCAGCAAAGCGGCGTGTCGGCCTTGGGCTTTCGCACTTCGCTCTGCGGCGACGATTTCGCGCAGCGTTCTCGCCAGGTCTGGTTGCGCGAATATCTCGCCCACTTTGGGCAGGCGACCATTCGGCAAAAATACTTTTGCGCTGCTTGGCCAACGCTCGAAAATCTTGCGTGTTCTTTCCAGGAAACTAACGCGCAATTCATCAATCGGAAACCCATCTGCCATTTCAATCGCCGGTTGCATGACTTCAGCTAAAGATTTGGTGCCATATGTATCGAGCGCAACGACGACAGCATCCAAAATGCCCGGCACTGTCGCTGGCAAAATGCCTGATGAAGGTATCGTGCCGGGACGCGCGCCGCCTTCGTTGATAGAAACATATTCGGGCGCGCCTGTGTACACGGGACCTTCTTCGCGTTCGCCACGTTTAGCACGTTCAAGGAAAAACTCTCGCGTCGCCAGTTTCGGCGCGATGCCTTGACCGTTGATGACTACAGGCTTGGCTTTACTTGGCTTGATGATGATGGGAACTTCGCCGCCGAATGAAAAGTGCGAAATCTCTATGACAGAGGCCGCCAGAAGCGCCGCACATCCAGCGTCAACTGCG
The DNA here is from genome assembly GCA_031389065.1 of Acidobacteriota bacterium. Lineage (GTDB taxonomy): Bacteria > Acidobacteriota > Blastocatellia > UBA7656 > UBA7656 > JACQDB01. The sequence continues at coordinate 4,889 of JANMSG010000223.1, forward strand.
TTGCCGCCTTGCTGCAAGAGTCGCATTCCGGCTTCTGCTGAAAGCGGATGGCCTGCGGCGACGGCTCCACGTTTGCCGCGCACTACGGGGCGAAAAGTCTCTGCTTGTGGCGCGATGGATGATGAAAAGAAGATTGCTGTCATTACGATTGTGCAAACCATACTCGCAAAATATCTCATGGCGTTCTCCTGTTGAACCCGGCTTCGCGTACTTGCATCTACGAATCTTGCGCAAAGCTTTTGTTACTCGCAAAGACGCAAAGCTGCAAGAGGCTTAAAAGAATTCGTGGTGTGGACTTGGCAAGTTTGTGCTTTTGCTTGCCTGCTTGTCAACGCAAGCGCACTGATTCAATAAGTGCCGCAGCTTTCAATTGCTTGACAAGCAAGCAAGCAAAAGCCAACCATCAATGAAAATGAAATGGCGCGATTATCAACTTGAAGACAAAAATGCCTGCCTGGAGATTTTTCACAGCAATGTGCCTGCGTACTTCGCGCCCAATGAATTGAGCGATGTCACACGCTTGCTCGATGGGAGGTTTTGTCCTTACATCGTTATCGAAGACAACGACGGGCGCATCATCGCCAGCGGCGGCATCTGGCCCGATCATACCGAGTTGTCTGCTACTTTGTGTTGGGTCATGGTTGAACGCAACTGGCACGGGAAAGGTGTGGGGCGTTTCCTGGTCTTGAAGTTGTTAACCTTGCTGCGCCGAGTTCCATTTATCACACAAGTAAAATTAGATACCAGCCAGCACACTTCGGCCTTTTATGAAAAGTTCGGATTTGAAAAATGCGGCTTCATCGAAAATTACTACGCCGAAGGCTTGCATCGTTTCGATATGAGGATGGTCTGGAATGAAGCAAAGCTTGCGGAAGTCTCCGAAAGATTGAATGCTTTGAAATGGGCGAATGCTTTGGAAGGAAATCACGATGTTTAATGTAATGTATCGCTGGAGAGTGAAAGTTGGTTGCGAAGAAAATTTTCGCGCAGGCTGGCGCAGAGCTTCCGAAGCGATTTATCAAAAGCACAATTCGCTCGGCTCACGATTACACGAGTGTGAAGACGGCAGATGGCTTGCTTACGCGCAGTGGTCTACAAGAGAAGATTGGCAAGCGATGAAAAATGAGCCCGCATCTGATGAAGAAGCTTTCGCAATGATGCGCGACAGCGTAGAAGGGACAACGGAAGTAATCTGCATGACTTTGACCGATGATCTATTCAAATGAGAGGACCAATCGAAAAATACAACTTTCATTCAGGCAGAACCTGAAACCAATTGGCGGGCGCTTTGGTTATCGATACAAAATTCGATGCGTTTTTATGAGGAGAAAATTTAGCTGTAGGTGGGTAAAGCAACAGCGCTTTCACTTTCAGCAAGTTCTTCCAGGGTTACTCGAAGGTAGTCTATTGCGAGTGAAAAGGTGATGTGAAGATGACCGACGCAGTAAGTGATAGAGCAAAGAGCGAGCTAGTCATCAAAGCCATCAACGATTTTTTTAGCAAGGCGCTGGCGGTCTTCGCGGCGACGAATTCTGCGGCGTCGGTCTGTGCCTTCGCTATCCAGCCAGGTCACGTTATCAATAACGATCAAGTTTTCTGCTGTGAATCGAGTGGAGCGCCTACGTTCTTCTTTGCGGCGTTCACGGGAGCCGCGCCGTTCATTCCCGTCCTGTTCAGACATAAATCCCTTTTACCCATTGCACGAGTTGTGATTTTATGCGGAAGAAATTGTTAGGGGCAATCTCTTGCGGCTACTATAAACTAGCATTCATTATCGGTCTAGTGTTTCGTGGACAGATGTCAGGAAAAGGATTTTGCTGTTTTCCATGAAGAAAACCGGGCAGCGGCTCATATGACTCATATTGCTTGCAGCGTTTTTTGAGATAAGGGATCTTGCTCTGATTGCATGGTTATGCGCGCAAGATCCCCACGTTTTACAAGGATTCGATTGAAAATTGCTGTGTGAGTCTCAATAAAAAAATGCTTGAAACTTTAGGCTGCCTGAACTTTCAGGTCTGGGCGATTCGTGAAACAAGGCTCGCACCAACCATATAAAATTCTATCAACCAGATGGTAAGCGATGGTTTCGTGGGAACCAATCATTGAGTGGCAGTCTTTACATTCCCACATGATCTTCTTCAGTTCGTTCGTCTGCGCGTTCGTTTTGCTCATTCTCTTTTCTCCGCGAATCTTTGTAGTTCGCGTTTCTCCTTCAATAAAAAATCTCTGTCATTGATACAGATGCTCACGGGCAGCATTTGGATACCTTTCAAACGAACCATACGAAGTTCGGTTCCATTGAAATGTGGACGACTGATTGAACTTGGAATTTCAGTTAATCAATTTCGACATGTCTTGCGACTCTAGTTCAAGCGGTTCTTCTTCGAGCGACCAAATCTCGAACAACTCTCGCGGGTTTTCCGTTATGAAGCGCGATGGTTTTTGAATAACCGTCTGGCGCGAGTAATCGGTTACGACTAAGGGGTAACAGACGTACAACTCGTCTTGAGCGCGAGTAATCGCCACATAAAAAAGTCTTCGCTCTTCCTCTTCGTTCTCGGCATCGCGCAAACTTCGCGCTGAAGGAAACTTGCCATCGGCAGCCCAAATTAAAAAGACGGCTCGCCACTCTAAGCCTTTCGCTTGATGCACGGAACTCAGCACCAGCTTCTCATCTTCGTCTTCGCTGCCGCCCGCAACGACATCTTCTGCCGTAGTGCCTTGCGGCGTAGCGAAACGCTCAGTGTTGATCAAGGCAAGCTCGGAAAGAAATTCTTCCGTAGAGTTGAAGCGTACAGCGTAATTTGCCAATTGCCGCAAATCTTCTGCGCGAAGGTCGGCGTTTTCATAGGTGTTTTGCAGGTATTCGTCATAACCGTTTGCCAGTATCAAACCGATTTGCGAAGCCGGCTTGTCCAGGTTTTCAGAGCTGAGCAGTTGTTCAAGCAACTTCACAAAGTCGCGCCATCCTTCACGCGCGCGCGGCGCGGCTGCAAAATCATCGCGGCGCACCAAAGCAAGCGGCTCGTTGGCATAGGCCAGGCGTTCCCAGATTCGATTCGCCGTAGCGTTGCCGACTTGTGGGATCAATTTCAAGACGCGCTTCCAGGCAATTTCGTCTTGCGGATTGACAATGAGCCGCAAATAACAGACGACATCTTTAATGTGCGCCTGCTCGAAAAAGCGAATCCCTGAACGCACAACGTAAGGAATATCGCGCCGTGTCAGTTCCAGTTGCAGTTCAAGCGCGTGATAATGGCTGCGATACAAAACGGCTATTTCATCAAGCTTTACGCCTTCTTCGCGCAGTTCAAGAACGCGTGAGGCAACGAAAGCGGCTTGCTGGTCAAGGTCGTGCGTAGGGATCAGGGCAGGCGAAAGTCCTATTGATTTTCTGATGGCGCGAAGATTTTTCGGGAACTGTTTGCGATTGTTTTTTATTGAAGCGTTGGCGAGCATGACGATTTCTGGACGCGAACGATAATTGGTGTCGAGGTGAAACTCCTGCGCATCTGTGTAGCGCTCTTTGAATTCATAGATGTTTTGAAAATGCGCCCCGCGAAACGCAAATATGGATTGGGCGTCGTCGCCTACGACCATGATGTTGCGATGCTTCACAGCAAGCAGATCAATGATCTCTGCTTGAATTTTATTGGTGTCTTGATACTCGTCAACCAGTATATATTCAAACTGCTCTGCCCAGTAATCGCTGATCTCTTTTTTCTCAACCAGGAGTCGTTTCCAATTCAGAAGCAAATCATCATAGTCCATCGCATTGCGCTCAAGCTTGCGCGCTTGATAGAGGCGGTCAACGCGCTCGATTTGTGTAGCGAGAGGCTCAAATTGCGGATAGTTTTTCACGATGCAATCATG
>JANMSG010000226.1:0-4665 GCA_031389065.1 Acidobacteriota bacterium
AAGAGCACAAAGATTCAATTGAATCTTTGTGCTCTTTGGGTCTTTGTGGTGAATAGAAATTTAAGAAAGCACGGTCAGAACTTTGGCATACTTGCGCTCTTTAACTTGCGCATCCCAGTTGTCCGGCAAATCGCCGTTGTCGGCTCTCAGATACTGCCACTGATTTGGTTTGATGGTTGCAAGCAGTTCTTTGCGGGTCTTGGTCTTGAGCGGTTTGCCTACATAAATCTTGCCCATCTTGCTCATCAACCATTCAGGCATGGCACTGGCAAACATAAACATTGGATAGGTGAAATTCGGTCCGTTGGTCTTGCGCAATTTCCAAGCCCACAGGGCAATCGCACCAACCCGCCAGGCCGTAGGCGCCCACCAACTGTATTGACCCGGACGCAAATTCATCTTCCAACACTTCATCATCAACTGCCATTGCAAAGGCGAGAGCTGCATGGTCTCTTTGACGCCTACTTTATGTTCCATTCGCGTGTCGTGCAGCGGCGTGAAGATCGAAGGAATGAAGAAAGCGAATTGTCCGCGACGCTCCACTTCGTAAATCAAATCCAGCGTCGCCATGGTGTCTTCGTCGGTCTCTCCGGGATTGCCTATGATCAAAGTCACCGCCGGAAACCAGTTGTTCTCATTCAATATGCGCAAGCCTTCTATGAAAACGCTGGGCCAATCTTCGACGGAAAAGGGCACGCCTTTGCTCGGCATAATCTGTTTCGCCATACGCACGGAGCCTGTTTCAAGCCCTATCAAAGGTGTCAGCGCTTTCTTCAGAGGATGCGTACTGAGCATGGGCAGATGAATAGGACTTTTATCCAGCACGGTTTCAGAAAGTTTTTTAATCAACAGAGGGTCAACGACTGCGGGCGCCATGGTTGAATGGCTCAAGACATGTTGTTCAACGCCTGGTGTGTTGACGATATCGGAATATAGATCAAGCAGCGCTTCACGATTCGGAAAATAGAAAGGCGTTTCCGTGTGCACCTGCCCCCAGATGAACATATCTTCCGTAGCCAGGGAAATCTGTTTATTGCCGTCGCGCACGTTGGCCCGCACAGCCTCCATGATTTTATCTTTCGGCATATCAATCTGCGGATTCAAATCCGGTACGCAGAATTGACAACGACGACCACACCCCGTAGTCATTTCAACCACGCCAAAGGTTGTGCGCTTGTCAGGGAAAAGAATTTCGCTGCGGTCTTTCGGATGCACCACATCAATTTGACGCGGCAACTCTTCACCGGCAATCGCTTTGTGAAAAAGCGCCATCGTGTCTGCCGATTCGCTGCGCCCTTCGACGATGCAATCAACGCTGAGTTCTTCGTACATATTGGTTTGAATAATCTGCCAGCCGCCCGAACCGCCGACGATAACTTTGAAATTTTCTCTGTAGGGACTCGATTTAATCAGGTCGAACATGACGCGCGAATAGTGCGAATTGATTGGCATTTTCGACGAGCCGAAGATCGAGGTATAAACCCCTGCGGCAAAAGTCACGCCTAAAGGGTTGTGCGTAGAGACTGCAACCACGCGAGTATTGGGACCTACGAATTTGTGCAGATCATCGGGCAAACAACAAACCATGTCCTCTTCGCTGAACTCGCGCAGCAAAGATTTTTCTAATACGCGGACACCTGCGGGCATATATTTGGCAGAGCCATCTTCGTTGTATTCGATATTGCGCCACTCAGGATATTTGCGATTGAGTATGCCTTCGAGCCAAATTGGCAGCGAAGCCATGCTCATTTGAATGAAGTAGCCCGCGTGGTCTATGGTTTCGGTAAGGGGCGCAGTTAAGACGATCAGCTTGCCGCCATCTTTTGGCGCTTCAAGCGAATCGGTTGCCAGTGAAGCGCCGTTGAGATGCGCCTTTGAATGTCCGTTGAGATTGCCGTTAACTGACGATGGTTGGCCAGCGCTTTGGTGTGTAGAACTCAAGATTCACCTCTTTTGCCGCGAAAATTTCAGGCGGCGGAATAGTTATTGCCCGGAAACTTATAACATAAAATCAGGCGTAAATAAGTTTCTTATGTTACATACAGGCTCGAAAAAATGCTATGTCAAAATCGAACAATTGCAGAACGCCTGGACAGGTCATCTATTTGAGTTGCTGAGATTAGGCTTTTGGTAACGGTTTTGGGCGACTTGGTTTGCGCTACTGCCTTACGAGAGACTCACGAAAAACCAGCGAAATCGCAGGCATAGTACCTGTGAAGCACCATTAACAAAGAAGCTGTGCCAGTAATTAGCAAGAATGGTGCAGCTTTATTTTCGATTACTGCGAAGTCTGATTGCCATTGTTGTCGATTTGGAACGCAAGCGCTCCCGCCGCGTCACCCGTCACCGTCTGCAAGCGATTTGCCGCGTCATACGAATACGCTCGATTGAGTGGCGCACCATTAATATCCACGCCGCATTCACTCAGGCGATTGCCCGCCGCGTCATAGCTGTAACTCGTTGCATCCGGCACCGAGAGCCGAGACTGCGGGATGACCTGCTTGGGCTGACTGGCACTCGACCACGACACCTTCACCTGTGCATCGCCGGTGTTCTCCGAATACTCGATCTTGATGTCGTATTTCTGATTGGCTTGCAGTTGAATGGTGCCGCTGGCTTCTCTTATCGTGTGGTCGGTCGCATCATCAATGACCAACTGACCATTTACCCACAGCTTGGTACTCTCATCACTCTCCAGATAGAAGGTGTACTCTTCCGAGTAATCCACCGCCAGCCGCCCTGTCCAGCGTACCGCAAAGGTCTCATCCTGCACCGCTGGCGCTGGTGTCTGCGCCCCTGCCCAGGTGAAGTTCACCTGCGCATCCACCCTCGTCAATGCCAACGATGTGAAATCGCGATTGTTGTAATACTCGCCCAGCAAACCGTGCCCGCTGCCATCCTCATAGCTGCTGGCGTGCAGACGATCCAACTCGTCATACGCCCGTTGCGTGCGCTGTCCCTTGGCGTCAATGACAGCCGTGCGATTGCTGTTTTGGTCATACTCATACTGCGTCACCAGCGTGTTGGGCTGCGTCACTTTGGTCAAGCGATTTAGCACATCAGAATTTCGAAACAATATTAGGCAAAACCTTGTGTCAAATCTTTCCAAAATTTTGTTGCGGATGTACAGCCAACAGCATTTTTGATTTTATTAGCATAATCTACCTTATCTTGTATCGAATCTTCTTCGCAGTAGATTGTTATGGCACCTCTCACGAAAAGCTCAAAATTCTGTGCTATCTGCTCATTTTTATGCCAATCTTCGTCTCTCAAAAAAGCTAAAACAGCACCCGTATCTATATCGAGAAGAATTGCGTAGGCATCCGTTCCTGCAATTTTAATTTTATTATTGGGTTGTTCCCCTTTTCCCCACCAAGGGTACTCTTGTGTTCCAACATTTTTTTCAATTAACCATACACCGTAATTATCTCCTTTAGGTCCATTTCCAAAAAAGATTGCCCCAAGGCTCAGATTGCCAAAATCATATTTTATATTTACCCTCTTAAATGAATCTGGCAATTCAATCCCCAAAGAATATTCCACACTTTTCAGTTGTGATATTGTCATTCTAGATTCACGTAGTAATAGATCCGATATGTCTATACCCTTCTCTAGAATTGCGAACCTTTGCTCTAATTTTAGTTTTGCTTCTGCTAGTTCTAAAATCATGAAATCCTCCTTATCACTTTTTATGGAAAGGCCCCCCTGAACCAGGATGCGTTGAAGCTGGAACAGGAATGGCATAGCGACCCTGATCAACGTGGTGATGAATCAGTGTCTCTTTCATAAAAGGTTTATGTTCTGGGAAATACTTTACCCATTGTTCATCTACTTTTGCAGAAACTCGCTGCTTCAAGTTTATCTTAAATCTATTGCTTGGGCTGAGCGTTTCAGGATGCAACTCCATCCACCTCTCCCAAAATTGTTGGTTATTACGAAAGAATCCTTTTTCTGTCAAACTCCCAGATGTAAACTCGGTCGTATCAATTGACCAGTGTGGGTCAGGTCTTCCAGGAAACTCAGGGTCATAGCGAATTACATAGGGTGAGTCTTCAGCCTTTGGTGCCACCGCCTTTGTTTTTTTCGGACGTCTCCCTTTCCTGCCTTCGCTGGCTCGCTTAACACCTGTTTCAATCGCTTCGACCAGCGGTGAGACGAGGTCGCCTCCGCCGTGCCGCAGGTTGCGCGTTGCTTCGCTGTACTTCAACAAGCCTTCCTGGAAGCCTCTGCCGAAATCTCTGGCAAGCGCCCCGCCTTCTCTGGTCAAGCCCGCCAAGCCGCTCTTGACTTTGGTCAAGCCTTCTCTGACCACCGCCCCCGCCGCTTTTCCGGCTCGTCCCGCCGCCGAGCCCATCACCCCGTTGACCCTGCCGACAACCGCCGCTCCCACCAAACCGCCGAAGAACTCGCCTGCGATCCCCCACAACTCGCGGTGATACGTCGCCTCGTCAATCTCGCCTTCGACCCGCGCCTTCGTCAAATAAATCGCCTGCTCGAGAGCCGGTCCCGCTCCCAAGGTCAGCACACCGAACATCACGTCCTTTGCCGTGTTCAATCCCGCCTGCAACACATCCTGACCATCTTGGCGGTAGGCGTCATACTGGCTGAAGATCATCGAGCGGGTCTCCGCCTTCACCCCCAGCAGGCGGTTGCTCAGGTCATAGC
>JANMSG010000231.1:0-11736 GCA_031389065.1 Acidobacteriota bacterium
GAGGGCGTATTCAACCAGATTCATGAGGGTCTTTCCGGCAATATGATTAGCTTCGGCAAGAGCTTTATCGTTGGTATAACGAGCGCCGCCGAAGATGACGTGCGAAAGCGACAAACGTTTCAGCCCACGCGACAAAGAGACCTGTTTGTTCGACACTTCGGCAAACAACTCTAAGGCTCTCAGCGCCTCTTTCGGAGCCTCTTTCTGTTTTTCAAAAGAGTCTTGATAGGTCAACACATCGGCTAAAATCATATGCGCCGGAGGCGATTTCGGATTGATGCGAATCGCTGCTCTCAACTGCATCTCTGCGACTGTCAAATCGCCGCGAAACAACATCACATCTGCCAGAACGACTCGCGCGAATTCGAAATTCGGGTGGCGTTTGATCACTTCGCGCAATTCGGAAACCACTTCTTCAACGTTGTCACCGGAAGAAAATTTTGCTTCCGCCAATAGCGCCCGGGTTTCAAAATCCGTAGGTCTGAGGGTAAGCGCGTTTTTGAAACTTTCCACTGCCGCTCTATCTTTTCCGCTTGATTGTTGAGCCCGTCCCAAATAGACAAAAGCATCAGCATAGGCGCCATTATTGGCTTGCACAGCGCGATTCAACAAATCAATCGCCGCCTCAAATTTCTGTTTATTGAAACTGTCAACGCCTTTCAAGAAATAGTCTTTCGCCTCTTTTGAAGGCGTCTTGTCTTCGCGCAGGAAAACATTGACCTGTCTGTTGGATGCTTCAACCAGCGCGTCCTCATCGCCTTCGCTGAAACTTAAATTCACTTCGATGATTTTGGATTTCTGCGCTTCAACCGTCGTTTGAATGTCGCGCCTGATGCCGCCTTTGGCGAATGAAAGCGTGTGATTGCCCGCCTCTACTTTGATGGAACTTTGCGTGCGGTTCGTAAGCGTGTCCTGTAGTTTGCCATCAATCGAAATTTCAACGCCATCCAGGTCAGGCGTACGGACGACTATCGTTCCGTAGGTGCTGTTTGGCTTGGTCAAGCTTGCATATCTGACAATGGAAATCGGTATGTCGTTTGCCGCAACGGTAGTCGTACTCCCTTGCGGACGTTGTTTACGCTCGGTCAATTCGGAAACTTTATCGCTGACATAATCTTTCAACTCTTTAAAATTCACCATGCCGTCGTTGTTGATGTCAGCGTTGCCGCGCAAACCTTCGAGCAAAGAGTAGGTAAATACGCCAGCGTTTAGGCTGTCGAGTTCGTAAGAGAGTTCCGTCTGATCTGCGGCGGAAAGAAAACCTACGCCGCTTGGGATTTTGTTCATCTCTTCCAGGTATTTTGAATTGGCGCGAATCGTCGTGTTCAAGCCGCGCCCTTGCAGTTGTACGCCAGCGCTGTGGCAAGTGTCTGAAAGCACCAGACCTTTTTTCGCGGGAACTTCACTTACGACTTTGCGGAACGATTCCATGCGGATCGCCGTGTTCGCCATATTGCTCAAATCGCTGTCGTACAAGACAAAGTAAGGTACTTCTTCTGTGGCTCTCGATTGCGGATTGATTTGCGGAACCAGCGCACCGTGCGCGGCTATGTATAGGACGAAGTAATCGTTCGGTTTCGCCTGCTTCAATTTTTCAAGTTCGCGTTCTACATTCGCCTTGGTAGCGTTTTCATCTTTAAGCAAAACCAGATGCCCGCCTTCACTTGCATCTTTAAAGTTGCCGCCGTTCGGGCTGCGCAGAAAATCATACATCCCTTGTGCGTCATCTCCGGCATTTTTGAGATTCGGTATCTCTCCCACTTTCGTCAACTGGTCGCCGTTTTTGTAACGCGAAACGCCAATGATTATGCCCCAGAGTTGCACTTCGCTGCCGCCCTTTGATTCTTCTGAGGTTGCGCCGACTTTAATTTTTAATTCGCGGGCGCGCTCACCTTGCGCTTGAGCCGAGATACACGTAGAGAAAAACGTGCAGGAAAAAAACAGGGCAACTGTGGTAAGGCTTGCGGGGATGAGGTAACGCTTTTTCATAAATCAATCCTTTTAACAATCCTATCGTCAAGGCTTCGATACTGAACAACATCAAAGAGGTTGTCCGTGATATAAAAAGCGTTCTTGCACAGCGATTGTTTGAACTTTGCAAGAACGCCTTGTGATTTCAACATTTCGATCAGGGCTTAATGGTTGGGTCGCCGCTCTGCCTAATCGGCTCTCTACTGTTGTTGCGCGTCCCGTAATAGACGCCTAAGCCAGCGGCTGCCGCTGCGCCTACGACAATCAGCGTGGTGTTTAAAGGGGTAAAGAATCCAACCTTTGCAACACTGAGCGTCCCTGTCCAAGAATACCGAGTGTTTTCAACCGTCGCCGTGATTTCCGTCGCAGCCGGATTGGCACCCGCCGTGAATTGCACGCTGGCTATGCCCTGCGCATTCGTCTGTATCGCTGCGGTTGTTGCGGCAGCCGCAGCGCCTGAGCCTAGCGTACCTGCGCCCGCTGTGCCCAACGCGAAGATGATGGGAATATCGGGAACCGGCTTATCGTTTTCGTCTGTCACTTGAACTTGAATCTGACGGGTGCTGCGCGCTTTTACGCTTGTCGTCGCGCCAAGTCCAACCGGGCGAACGAAGTATTTTTTCTGGGTTGCCGGTTGCTGCAATTCAACGGTGCCGAAAGAAGCTTTGGCAATCGCTTGACCTTCTCTTGCCGTGATGCGAAATGCTGCACCGTTCGATGAAGTAAAAACGGAGCCATAGCTTTGCACGTAGGCGCTCACGCCTTCTTGAAGTTTGACCGTCATATCACCGCTGACGAGGGACGCGATCAACACGCCGCGACTGGCTTCATCGCTATTGGCGTTGGTGTTTTTCGCGAGGCGAACCATCGCACCTTTTTTCAAAGTGACGGTTCCAAGCGATGCAATGGAAACGCTTGCGCCGTTGTCAGATAATGCTTGAATCAACTCGCTTCCCCAAACCGGCTGCCTGCCAATGGAGACTTTGCCGTTCAACGCGACGTTGCCCAACGAAAACACCTCACCCATCGGGCCCATCTCTGCAACGGCTCGCAAGCGTATAGGCTTTTCCTCATCGCGGTTATCGGCAGAAACAGCCTTCGGCATGGGTAAAGCGACCAACGCCAACACCAGTGTAAAACAGAGTGTAGCCACAGAATATTTCGTCTTCATTTTTATCTATTCTCCCTTCGCTCGCCACGCGGATTGAAACGAGGCGCAAGTCGTATGGTTGGCATTAACAGCGTATTGGATGGGGCTTGCAAGGATTGTGCCTGCAAGGTGCTGACAACAACCAGATCACCGCTCAGCGTGTCCGTCGTTTCGTTGTCGGAAACAGTGACGCGAACCAGCGAGATATCGGAATTGTCTTTGGCACCGGTAAACTTCTGCGCCACCCTGAAACTTTGTCCTATGACTAATCCTCTGGCTTGAACCTGCTGGGTCATATCTACAACAAGAACCTGTCCGACGGGTCTGCCGCTTCTGTCAATAAATTCATACGAGGCTTTGCTGACGTTTAGATTCGAGTCGAAGAGAGAAAACTCAACGGTGAATTCATCGCCTGATCTGGTGAAATTAATAATCGGAGTTGCCGCAGGATCTACAGGGTTGATCAATCGCACTGCGGTTGTCACTCGACCAATTAAGTTGACTGTTAGAGGACTGCCGCCAGCCTGCGCAATTACCAGTTGCGAAGTCACCGTATCGGGCAAAACTTCTGATGCGGCCAAACCAGTAGTCTTATCCGAAACCGCAGGAATCCTAGGATTGAATCTAATTCTGAAAGTGTTAGTGACTCTCGGAGCAATGACTACAGGATTGGTAATGGCGGATTCCGTTCCGTTTGCACTGACCGCGACGAGATTAAAGAAGGCACTGTCATTGGTTTGCGTAATCTTGCCACTGGTTACAGAAGTGCCCGTGCGCACGATATTTGGAATCGTTAAAGACAAGGGTTGGCATCCTTGATTTTCAATCGTGAAGGTGCGCGCCGGTCTCCTTTTCAGCTTCAGTCCGTTGCCTTTTGCGCCGACGGTTCCGAAATCAAGGAGGCTTCCGCCACCTTGAAGCGTCAAAAGTCCTTGCCCGACTGCGTTGCCGTTACCGTTCAATTCAGAAGTGATAGTCGGGCGCGCGGGGTCATTTGTAGCAAGCGCCAGACAAGCCTTCACTGCGCCGCAAGCGTTAGGCGTTAAAACGACGTTTATGGTTGCTTGTTCGCCTGGATTGATTGGCGTTGTCGGGCATCCTGTGATGGAGAATCGCGCCGTGTTATCCGGGTCACTGGCGCTACACCTGACTACAGTGCAGCCCGTGATCAGCAGAGGCGCGTTGCCCGTGTTGGTGATTTGTACAGGTCTCGGAGTTGAAGCCGCATTCACCGCCACATCGCCGAAATTGATTGGCGTAGTGGCAGTAGCAATCGCGCGTCCCGGTTTGATGGTCGCCGATTCCGTCAGCACCTCCGAGGTATTTCCTGCCTTGTCTGTAACCGTTGCCGTATAAATTCCGGTTGGAGAGACAGGCAAGCCGTTGGCTGCAAAAGTACCGTTGGCATTGGCTGTCGTTTGACCTAAGAAACTGATGCCGTCAATGACCAGGGTACCATTCACATTTCTGAATTTCGTGACCGCAAAAACTTCTACAATCGCTCCTGCAACAGTCGGTCCGTTGAGTTGTCCTGTGACGTTCACCGTGTTATTTGCCGCAGTAGCTACGTTGATGGAATCAGGAAAATTGAGCAACGTATTGGCACCTTGATCCGCATCATTCGTATCGTTGGCGGTCAAACCGTTGCCGCCTAAATCTATCGGCAGCACACTATCAATAATTGTGTTTTGGGAAATTGTATTTCCTGTACTGTGCAAAATCGCCTTTGCGGTTGCCGCCAACGGGTCACGAACCAGAACGCCTGAATCCGTATTATCTTCGAAAACATTCTTCTCAATTAAATTGTTGAGCGTCACGTCAGTTGGCTCTATGGGGTCAATTGCCACACCGGCGCGTTCAAAATTGACGATTCGGAGTCCGCGCACAACAATGTGATGTGAGCGAATCAACAAGCCGTCGCGGTGTCCGCCAGCTACATCCGAATCAGCAATGGTTCCATCAATGGTGACGACTGGGGTGCAGTTGTTGCCTGTGCAGCCGTCAATCTTGATATTGGGTTGCGTCAATGCCGGCAGCGGAATAAGCGGACGAATGGTCTTGCCACTCAGGCTTGTCGCAAAAGTTATGGTCGCGTCGCCACCGTTACAGATTGCGGCTTCAATCGCCTGTCTGAGCGAAAGCGTGTTTCCCGTAACGGGTGCGCCCGCAGTTGTGTCCGCATCAGTGTTTACAACAAGATTTATGGGAGTGATGTGGCTTCGTAGAATGCTGCGAACATGGTTCGCAAAATCGTTGACCTGCCGTTCACAATCCGCGCTTGCGCCGGTTACGCTGCACTCGCCCCCGTTGATGACCAGTGTCGCACCCGGCAGAGTATCCACGGTCTGTGGCTCAATATTTTGTTCGCCTGCTTCTGGTGAAGTAGGCTGTCCTTGACCGCCACCTTGACCACCGCGTGTGCCGCCCCCGCCATCTTGACCGCCGGGGCAAGTGGTCTGTTGTCCGTCTTGCGCGACTACCAGTTTATCAACCCTGGCTTTATTGACGGCAAATTCTGCGCCCGCCGGGTCAAGTCCAATCAATATCAGATCAAACTCGAAAGTGACCCCTTGCAACCTGGCAGCATTGCGGCTTTGTATAATTCTACAGGCTGCATTATCCGCATCGGCATCGGATGTCTGTCCATCCGTTGACATCACAAGTAAACGGTGCGCTTGCGGATTGCCGTTCTGGCTGGCAAGGCTATCTGCCAATTGAATGGCGGCTTCAAAACTCGTCGCCCCAAAAGGACAAGGCGCAATCTGACTATCGAGATTGGCGCATTTCAAAGAGTTCACTCTTATCGCAACCGCTTCCGCATCAGTCAAAGAATTGATTTGCGTCAAAGGTTTGTCGTTGACAAACAGGATCGTAGCGGCTTCGGCAAAAACCACTATGCCAACTTCTACAGAACCATCGCGCGGCACCACCGTAGGGTCGCGTAACGAACGAATCACGCCCTCGATTTGCGAATTGTAGCTTTGACCTCTCGGAGCCATACTGCCTGACCGATCAATCAGGAAAATCAATTTCGTCGGCCTGGTTTGATTGCAAGGTTTACCGGCTACTTGATAAACCGCGTTCGCTTGTTGACGAGGCGTTGCAATCAGCATAGAGAAAGCAAAAACGATTGCGACGCTTGCACTCATCCATACGCGAGCTAATTTCTTCCGATCTAAAGATAGAATTTCACATCTCATTATAAATTGCCCCTAAGAATTTTGTAGTTGTGGTGATTCATAAAATGCTCTCTTGTGGCAGCGCGATTGTGCTAACGGTAATCAGTCGTGGTTACGCGATAGTATCACACATAGGTGCGGGGAGCCAGAAGACAGAATTTTCACAAAACATTTACGCCATGAGCAAATACTAAATAAGCCTTGTACGTACCTGCGGTGTGCGCCCCTTTTCCTAAACCTTTCGCATTCAAGCAGGAACCCCTGTTCCAGGTCTTTCACACTTCAAATTGTCTTCAAATGCAATCAGTTATAAAACGTAGAACCGTCTCTCAACATCTACACTTGAACTGACAATCGTTTAACGAGAAGCACGCAGCTCTATAGAAATTTGTGAAGAATTTTGCGCGACATTTATATCGAGTGAATAATTGTCATAACCCATTGCTTTGACTTTCAAAGTGTAGCGCCCGACAGGCACCGCATTATTCAATGAAAATCTGCCCTCGGCGTTTGTGCCGCCCCACGCCAAAAGATTTTCCTCCGTAACTTTATCGCTCCCCAACACCACAAGCCCAACGCGTACACCCGCTACAGGCTTGCCGCCGAGCGCTACTTTAACGACTCCGCGAACGATCACCTGCGGCTTCGTTGGCAACGACAGGACGGGGTTTGGATCGCTGGTTTTTGATGACGATCCTTTTTGCGGAGGTATTTTATCAATCGTTGGCATTTTAGAAACACCTAACTGCTT
Source organism: Acidobacteriota bacterium (assembly GCA_031389065.1). Lineage (GTDB taxonomy): Bacteria > Acidobacteriota > Blastocatellia > UBA7656 > UBA7656 > JACQDB01. The sequence goes on from JANMSG010000231.1 coordinate 7,052, forward strand.
TATCATCTCTACAAGCAAATGCGCCGGGCGCAAAAATCCAACCGCCCCGATAGGCTCTTCCTGGTCAGGGAAACCGTCGCCATCTTTATCAATCTTGCGCGTGTCATAAACCACTTTTGTAGGAATGCCGATCAACTGTCCCTGCGTATTGACAGCCGCCCCGCCGCTATTGCCGTGAATGAGCCGCGCATCGGTTTTGATCCAGTTATTTAGATTGTCTTTGCCTTCAATGACGCCTGTATTGACGGTAATCGTCGAGCCGCCCTTTTCGGGAAAGCCGATAATGAATACATCATCAAGCAATTTAACGGCGCGTGAATCACCGATCTCCAGAGCCGGAAAACTCCTTGATAAAGGGAGGGGTTGCCCTTCGCCTTCCGGCACAACGCGCAACAAAGCCAGGTCCTGGTACTTATTCACCAGAACGGTTTTCAAGCGAAAGCGTTTCGATGAATTCAGCGATGCAGAATTTTCAGGCGAGAGAGTAATAAAGAGTTCATCGTAAATTCGCTCGATCTTACCTTGCGGCGATTCAAAAGAGATGACGTGATAATTGGTCGCCACCAGCCCGTCACGGCTTATAAACACCGCCGACCCTCGCGGTCGTGGCACAGTCGCATCCGTCGAGTTACGCACGGAGATTAAGCCGACGGCTGTAATGGCTTGCCGCGCCTGATCGCGCGATGACGAAGAGGGCGGGTTTCTAGATGGTTTCGGGCGCGTTTGCGTGGCAAAAGATTGCGTTGTATCAGCAAATAAACAGAGCAATGCCACGAGTATCACAACAGACACTGCGCTGTTTGTCTTGAGGTTTTTATTCATCTGTTCACGAGTTTGCGGCTAAATGTGTTTGAGGCGAATCTCGAATAAAGCCACCTCGCCGTTTTTCATCTTTACGGGTGTGCCCTTGTCGTTTTCAGGTATGGCAACTTTCTCCTGATCTTTGCCGGGTGCGAGTCTGATTTTGCGTGTGCGAACCCCCTCTTCACCTTCGGTTGGTAAAACGGAATTGATGTTGTCGGCTATGACGCCACTTTGTTCAGCTTGCTGGGTGGGTGGCGTCGTTTTGCTGGAAAGCTCTGAAGCGGCGCTGGAAGCAGATTGACCCATCTCGCCGTTGGTATTTTTCACCGCGTCATCGAACATCTTTATGCGTTCACGCGACATATAAACCTGCACCACTTCGATGCCCTTTTCTTCGTCAAAATCAAAGCTCCCGTCACCGCTCGGATATTCATATCGCTGCCCGCTGCTGACCATGTTATTGCCTTCTTGTTTGAAGGGAAAAATGACTTTCGATTTGCCACCCGGCGTAACATTGACCAGATATACATAGCCGTCAAAATTGCTTTCAAAGGAAACTTTGATGCTGTCGCCCGCCTTAAAATCAATAGCCGGATCAACCGCAACAAAAGTTTTGTTCTCATTCTTCTTGATACCGATTTTCAATCCGTCAACTTCGCCTTTATCAACTTTGACAAGCAGGGCGCGAGTTCGCGCTTCCTCTTTCTTGGGGTCGTCTTTTTTCTTAGCAGCTGTCATTTTCTTATCAAAGGCCACAGCAGGCGCGACCGTTAATCCGAAAACTGTGATGAAAATAAGTGATAATTTTATAAGCGATTTCATAATGGTTTTCTCCTTTATTGCTCCCGCCAATTTCACTACGCCTCAATTATTTTTTGGCGGCGCGGAATGGGTAAGGTAAAAAGTTGATACTAATTCTTCATTGTCTTTTACGTTCGTGTTGGTCACCCAGGTTGCAAATCGTCCCGCGCCGAGGCTCTTTGGTTTATTGTTTCGCGTCGGCTCCGGCGAGGAATCTTTAATGGAAGAGACGACTTGTTTCTTAATAAACTTCTTCGCTTCTTCGGAATCATTTGGCAGAGAGGTAATCTTATCGCGGCTGAAAATCACCGTCACATCTTCGCGCCCATCGGGCGGTTCCATCAAATACCAGCAATCGTCCTTGTGTCCTTCGTCGCAATTAAATGGCAAAACAACTTCTACGTCTTTCTTGACATAATTATTTCCCCCGTTGAGGCGGGCATCGGGAAAAATGGTTTCGCCTTCGTCGCCATCGGTATTTTGAATCAGGTAAAGGTAGCCGTTTTGATTCACCTTGACCGCAAATTGAATTCTGTCTCCCGTATACAAAGGTAAAGCAGGGTCAATCTCAACAGCCTTGCCTTGCGCGTTTTGTTTCAAAACACGCCATTGAATGGTCAGCAATCTGACTGTTTCGCGTTGCGCTTTGGTTGGGCCAACTCTATCCGGTTTCGGTTTTCGCGTAATGACTTTTTTGGTGACCCAAATTCCTGAGAACTTACTGGAGCCGCTTTGCGCGAGGGTTGAAAAGTTGCTCAATAGCAAAGCGCTCGTCATTGCCAGGACGATTCCAAGTTGTAAAATTCGCCTTCTCATAGTCTACTTTGATTCCTACGCTCTCTGATAAGCAATTGGATTTTCTTATTTCTTCCGCAAAAGCTCTTGTAGTCTTGAATCATTTGCCGAAATCGCGCAACGAAAGCCTGCTGCCGAATTATATTCCACGCCATTTTCAACATACTCTCTGAGAGTAGGCAATGCAAACACCCTGCGCGTCGTCCTCGCCTGATCCAGGGGTTGAACAAAATCGCCGCCGCGTAACACTCGGTTCGTTGTTCCGAAGTCTTTGTCGGCAATTTGGTTGCCTGCGTATGGTTGATAAAAAGCATCCACCCACTCGCTGGCGTTGCCTGCCATATCCATAACGCCATAGGCGCTGGCGCCGCGAGGATACTTGCCAATCTCGTGGGGTCCCTTTGTAGACTTCTTAGGAGCATCCACATTGGCGCGCTCGGTTTCGGGTTTATCCCCCCAGGGCCATTGTCTTTTCTTTTGCGCAACAGGGTCCCACGAAGCGGCTTTCTCCCATTCTTCTTCGCTAGGCAATCGTTTATTCGCCCAGGCAGCATAAGCCGCCGCGTCTTCCCAGCTTACGCCGATGACGGGCATGTTCGGTTGCGTATCGAATAACTCTTTATGGGCTGTAGTGTGTGTAGGCGTGGGGCGTTGTGTCGCCTCGCAGAAAGCTTTGTACTGCGCGTTGGTGACTTCAAATTTGTCTATGTAGAAATCGGGCAAATTCACAGTGTGCGCCGGTCCTTCGTCCTTCACATTGGTATCGTCGCCCATAATGAACTCACCTGCAGGGATCAACAACATGACCCCTGTAAAATCAATCTCTTTCTTCAAAGCCGTAGGATGATCAGGGTTTGCCTTTTCGAGATTGGCAATCACAACGGCTTCGGTTCCTCTTTGCGCTTCCACCACTGAAACAAAATCTTTGTAACCTTGGTTTGCTACAACAATGATTCGCTTGCCCGGCGCAAGTTCAGGAATGATCCGGCTGCCATTTGCGTCTGTGATTCCCAATTCTACGCTGTCAACATAAACCGTACTGCCAGGGGGGGCGCCACGCAAAATCAGAGTAAAGCCTTTTGCAGGCCAAAGCAACCAGGCACAAAACCCTATCGCAAGCAAAGCCACACAACCAACCGTCAACCAGATAAACAACGATTTATTTCGCCCCTCTCGGTCAATCTCATCGGTCATCACCAGCGGATTTGCTGCGGTATATGTAGCCGAAGTTTGCGAAGTCACAGCCGCTAGCGGAGGCTGCGAGTCGGCAGTCATGATGGGTCGCGTTTCATAAAGAGCCGCCGTTGAGGGGCCCACGATATTGGTCTTTGCGCCTTGCAAAGGATCCAGCGGAACGGTCTGGTCGAAATAGGTCGGAGGGTCTTGATGTTGGGTGCTTGGGTCTTGCCTTTTCCCCAGAAAAGACAAGAGATCTTTCCTGATTTCGCTTACATTTTTGTACCGTTGGGTGACATCTTTTTCCATCATTCGCGCAATGATTCGCGCTAACGTCTTGGGAATATAAGCTTTGATTTGGTCCAGCTTTGCTGCCGGTCTGGCTAAGTTGATGTGCCAGGACAACCATCTGTCAGCCGAGCCGCTGTCGTCGCCGTCGTAGATGTCGGGCAATGCCTGGCGGAAGGCTTTTTCGCCAAGCAGCATCTCGTAAGCGAGTATGCCTGCCGCATAAATATCTACCTGTTGGTCTGTGCCGCCGCGACGCATTCGCGCATCAATCAACTCCGGCGCGGCATATCGCGGCGTCGCCATCACGATCGCGTTAGACTGTTTATTGGTGTATTCGGCAATACCAAAATCCGTAATGTACGCATTGCCTTGATGGTCTATTAAAATGTTGTTTGCTTTGAGGTCGCGATGCACAATGCCGCGACTGTGAATGGCTTCGAGCCCCGAAAGAATCTGCTCAAGCAAAGTAGCGGCGCGTTCAGGGTCAAGACTGGCTTCGTGCGTCAAATCGCTAAGCGTCTCGCCTGCTATATAATCCATCACGATGTAAAGTTTGCCTTCCCACACCAGCGCATCGCGAACCGTTACGATGTTCGGATGTGTAGGAAGTTGGGCGAGCAATTCAACCTCTTGCTCGAAGCGCTGGAGAATATCGGGATCAGTGGCAAGGTCAGCGCGAACTTCTTTGATCGCTATAATTTTTTTGAATTGAGGATGCAGCGCCTTATAGACCGCACCCATGCCGCCGCGCCCGATCTCTTCTATGACTTCGTATTTGTCTATTCGCGACATTTTTTCCCTCTAGCCTTGAAGAAAAT